>NZ_CP096403.1:4210000-4292500 GCF_053903205.1 Bacillus sp. JZ34
CTGAATGCTGGCAACTAAGATCAAGGGTTGCGCTCGTTGCGGGACTTAACCCAACATCTCACGACACGAGCTGACGACAACCATGCACCACCTGTCACTCTGCCCCCGAAGGGGAAGCCCTATCTCTAGGGTTGTCAGAGGATGTCAAGACCTGGTAAGGTTCTTCGCGTTGCTTCGAATTAAACCACATGCTCCACCGCTTGTGCGGGCCCCCGTCAATTCCTTTGAGTTTCAGTCTTGCGACCGTACTCCCCAGGCGGAGTGCTTAATGCGTTTGCTGCAGCACTAAAGGGCGGAAACCCTCTAACACTTAGCACTCATCGTTTACGGCGTGGACTACCAGGGTATCTAATCCTGTTCGCTCCCCACGCTTTCGCGCCTCAGCGTCAGTTACAGACCAGAGAGTCGCCTTCGCCACTGGTGTTCCTCCACATCTCTACGCATTTCACCGCTACACGTGGAATTCCACTCTCCTCTTCTGCACTCAAGTTCCCCAGTTTCCAATGACCCTCCCCGGTTGAGCCGGGGGCTTTCACATCAGACTTAAGAAACCGCCTGCGCGCGCTTTACGCCCAATAATTCCGGACAACGCTTGCCACCTACGTATTACCGCGGCTGCTGGCACGTAGTTAGCCGTGGCTTTCTGGTTAGGTACCGTCAAGGTACCGCCCTATTCGAACGGTACTTGTTCTTCCCTAACAACAGAGTTTTACGATCCGAAAACCTTCATCACTCACGCGGCGTTGCTCCGTCAGACTTTCGTCCATTGCGGAAGATTCCCTACTGCTGCCTCCCGTAGGAGTCTGGGCCGTGTCTCAGTCCCAGTGTGGCCGATCACCCTCTCAGGTCGGCTACGCATCGTTGCCTTGGTGAGCCGTTACCTCACCAACTAGCTAATGCGCCGCGGGTCCATCTGTAAGTGGTAGCTAAAAGCCACCTTTTATAATTAAACCATGCGGTTCAATCAAGCATCCGGTATTAGCCCCGGTTTCCCGGAGTTATCCCAGTCTTACAGGCAGGTTACCCACGTGTTACTCACCCGTCCGCCGCTGACCTAAGGGAGCAAGCTCCCGTCGGTCCGCTCGACTTGCATGTATTAGGCACGCCGCCAGCGTTCGTCCTGAGCCAGGATCAAACTCTCCATGAAGTTTGATAATGACTACGCACATTCGCATGTGCGATTTATTTAATGAATTAACAGGTACGTTTGTCTTGTTTAGTTTTCAAAGATCATTTCCGCTTCGTTCAGCGGCTTTAATAATATAACATCAAGCCCACATATTTGTCAATAACTTTTTTCAAAATTATTTGTTGGAGCTTTTTCATGTCAGCTGTTTATCAGCGACGAATAATAATATAACATGTTAATTCAAATCTGGTCAACCCTCTTTTTAATTTTTTTCTTAAGATGAATTATTGTTATGTTCTATTTTAAACAAGCATAGGATGAATACAAAGCAGCATGGACAAGGAGGAGTTTCTCTGTGAACCATTTTTATGTGTGGCATATGAAACGGATTAAGCAGTTAATCATTATTATGATAGCCGCTTTTGCGACAGCAAGCTTTTTTTATGTACAAAACCTGCTCCCTCTTCCTGTGTTTTCTACAGAAAGCGGAGCAAAAGCGGTATATAGAGGAGACTCAGATACAAACGAAGTCGCTCTTACCTTTAATATCAGCTGGGGAGATCAAAAGGCCATGCCTATTTTAGATACATTAAAAGCAAACGGTATTAAAGATGCGACCTTTTTTCTTTCAGCTTCATGGGCGGAGCGCCATCCGGATGTCGTGGAAAGAATCCGTAAAGACGGTCATCAGATCGGGAGCATGGGCTATGCTTATAAAAACTATTCGCAAATGAAGAAAAGCGAAATCAAAAAAGACTTAACAAAAGCACAAAACTCTTTTCAAAAACTCGGTCTTGAGGACCTCACGCTTTTAAGGCCGCCGACCGGCCAGTTTAATAAAGACGTACTCGATGTCGCTAAACAGTACGGCTATACCGTCGTTCACTACAGTATTAATTCGGATGACTGGACGAACCCGGGGGTTCAAAAGATCGTACAAAACGTAAATGAAACGGTGAGCGCTGGTGATATCGTGCTCTTTCACGCTTCAGATTCGGCCAAACAAACAAAAGAAGCCCTGCCTGAGATCGTGCACCACCTCAGAAGCAAGGGACTCAAAAATGTAACCGTCAGCGATTTAATCGCAAATACGGATGCAAAATCATCAGAAGTAAAATAGCAACCGGTCTAAGCGCGGGCCTGAAACTTTGGCAGCATTAAAAGTTGAAAAGCGTTGCAGGCTAATAAAGGAAGCAGCATTAAATAGAGCCAGTCCTCTTCATTGACCCTTAACGCCGGGAACCACTCCATCACAGTAAAAACAAACATTAGAAATAATGCGGAAACGAACGTTTTTTTAGAGGACTGTTTTTGCTTTGCATAAGCGGCCGCAATGCTTACCGCCAAAATAAAGAGCGGCAGCCAAATATACGGAATGATGGAGCCTCCCTCTTTTTCAAAAAACAGAAAACGCAAGTAAACCAAATCAAACGCGACAAATACAATCAAAAACAGCTGAATCGAATTCCACAAAGAATGAGATCTGAAGATTTCCAGTGCAAAACGGTGAATCGTTAAGAAAATCACAAACCCCATTTGAGCAATCACGCTAAAGATCATGCCAACCCCGATAAACCAAAATAGAACAGAAAGAATCTCCAATACCTCGAAGGAAAGAAACAGCTCCTTATATCTTCCCCACTCAATGGCAAAACCGACAATACTTGTAGTCAAAGCTCCGACACCCAACACGGAAAAGAAAAATCGGACGAGATTACGGCTTTTCATTGTAGACTTCCCAACCCCTAAGTAAACGCTGTAGCAGCGATATTTTGTTATGTATAAATTTATAAAAGACATTCATATTAAAGGTAAGACGAGTTTTCGAAAGGAGCTTAAGCATGTTCAAGACCACAATGCTATCGATAAGCTGTTTTCTGTTTCTATCTGTAACAGCTTGTGCTCCCACGGACCAAGCAGCTGAGATGGACTATGATCAAACCAAAAAGATGGTTGTCGATATATTAAAGACAGATGACGGAAAAAAAGCGATTCAAGAAATATTAAATGATGACAAATTAAATGAAACACTTGTGATGGATGAAAAAACCGTCAAAGAAACCGTTGAAAAAACAATGACCTCCAAAAAAGGAGCTGAATTTTGGAAAAAAGTCTTCGAAGATCCAAAATTCGCAGAAGGCTTTGCCAAAACACTTCAAAATGAACATGAAAAAGTGCTGAAAAAACTGATGAAAGATCCTGAGTACCAAAAAATGCTGATGCAGGTCATGCAGGATCCTGAAATGACCAAAAAATACGGTGAACTTGTCAGAAGCCAGGAATTCCGAACCCACCTGCAGAAAGTCATATCTGACACTCTGTCAAGCCCGCTCTACAGAAAGCAGTTTGAAGAGGAACTGAAAAAAGCTGCTTCTGAAAGCATGAAAGAAGAAATGAAAGGCGGCGAAGAAAAACAAAGCTAAGCCGCTTTTCATTCACTAAAAGCTTCTTCCGCGGAGGAAGCTTTTTCTGATCTTTAAGCTTTTACGCCAATGCTTTCGTCGATTTTTTTGGCGATATCCAAATAAATGGAACCGGTCGGATGACTTTCATCATAAACGGACGGCGCGAATTCGCTGTCATCCCAATCTGGCTGCTTCAGCGGAATTTTGCCCAGAATCGGAACGCCGAGTTCTTCTGCGAGCTTCTCGCCTCCGCCTTTGCCGAATACGTATTCTTTTTCGCCTGTTTTGACGCTTTCGTAATAAGCCATATTTTCAACGATTCCCAAGATTTCATGATCGGTCTTCAAAGCCATCGCGCCCGCTCTTGCAGCGACAAACGCGGCAGTAGGGTGCGGCGTCGACACGATCACCTCTTTGCAGCTCGGAAGCATTGAGTGAACATCAAGCGCTACATCGCCTGTTCCCGGCGGCAGGTCTAAGATAATATAATCGACATCTCCCCATTCAACCTCATGGAAGAAGTTATTCAGCATTTTTCCAAGCATAGGGCCTCTCCAAATGACAGGGGCATTGTCTTCAACAAAAAATCCCATCGAAATTACTTTGACTCCGAATCTTTCAACCGGCACGACCTTTTCTCCTTCAATCGTCGGCCGTACAGTGATTCCCATCATATCCGGAACGCTGAATCCGTAAATATCGGCGTCGATTAATCCGACTTTCTTTCCGATTCGAGCCAGAGACACAGCCAAATTGACGGACACCGTCGACTTGCCGACGCCGCCTTTACCGCTTGCCACCGCTAAAAACACAGGCTGTTTTTCACTATTCAGCAGAGATTGATCCTGCCCTTGGGCAGACTCTTGATTATTCATCACAACTTCTTCAGGCAGCTCCTCAAAACGCAGGCCGACCGTCTCTGCACCGGCTTCTTTTAACCGTATGACGATTTCCTGCTGAAGCTGCATTTGTTCGGCAGATCCCGTTTTTGCGAGCGCCACCTTTACGCTGACGTGCCGTTTTTCGGGTTTTATTTTAATTTCCTTGACGGCATCCAGCTCTCTGAGCGGCTTGTGAAGAAATGGCTCGTCCAAATCGCCGACTATTTTTTTTACATCGTCTTCTCGCAACATTGATCTCACCCTTTGTTGTATTCGTTTACAAAATAAGTATAGCATATCTTTCCTTATAGTGTCTTTGACACAAAAAGAAACCCTCTTATTCAGGAGGGTCTCTGTCTTCTGTAAAGTAGCGCAATACACCTTTATATACGGATGCCGCGATTTTGTCCTGATATTTGGGCTTGGCCAGCTGTTTTGCTTCTTTCGGATTTGACAAAAATCCGATCTCGACGAGGGCCCCCGGCTTTTTCACATTTTGCATCAAATAAATGCCGTGTATCCGCTTTGCCTTCCGCGTCGTGTTTTCAAGATTATGTCTTAATTCATCCTGAATAAACTTGGCGGCCCGTTCGTTTTCTTCATATTGCCCGTAAAAGAAGCTTTGCGCACCGCTCCATCGGGCGGAAGGAATCGCATTCAAATGGATGCTGAGGTAAAGGTCGGCTTCAGAATTGTTGATCACGTCGACCCTTTTCCGCAAGTCTTCCGCTTTCCTTCTGCTGAGCCCCTTCGTTTCTTCAGGAGCGAGATCATGATCGTCCTCCCGCGTCAGCAACACCAAGGCGCCCTGTTCCTGGAGATAGTCCCTGATTCTAAGGGATACTTCAAGCGCCACATCTTTTTCAAGGAGTTCACCGCTTGATGCTCCTCCATCCGCGCCCCCGTGTCCAGGATCAATATAAATGATCTTGCCGCTCAACGGAAGATTCCATGACCGCCAAGAATCATCATTGTGAAATTGATATTGAAATAAACATAATAAAACGACAAAGCCGAGTAAAAACCCGAGCCATTTTATTTTTTTCTTCATCCCTTTCCCTCCCGCTCGTCCTTACTACAACATATGGGACAAGGAAAGGAAATATGATTCAGCTTGGCCGCACTTTTACATAAATTATCTGAGCCGAAGCTTAAAGCGTCTTTCCCGCTCGCTGAAGCCTTCCTTCCACCAGCTTTGGATGAAGTATTCGCAAGCATAATAGAGTGGTTCATGAGCCGCTTGAATATTAAAAGCCTCAGACCAGCTCACCGCATATTCATAAAGCTCGTGCAGAAGCTGTTTTTCTTCTTTTTCTGAGCGGACCATCGCTCGTTGAACGGGCTCTCCGTGATAGCCGAACTTTCCGTACTCGGCTCCCAGCAAATAGGCCTCAATGGCAAAATCGATGCAGCCGTCATACAAAATATCCGTGTGCTTAGAAAAAAAATGAAAAAGAGGAGCAAAGCATTCCTCCGCAGAATTCAGCATTTTTTCCAAAGACAGTTCGCGCAGAAGCTTTTTTTCCAAATTGATCTGCTTCTTTTGTTTTTCATTGTTAAAAGATACGACCGTCCCCATAGAACCGCCTCCTTTTTACCTTGTATTGTGCAGTCAGGAGCCGGAAATCATGCTTTTCTAAGGAAGGGAAACGGAGGAAGAAGCCGAAAATATTAGGAGAGGTTAGTTTCAGCTCATTTATGCGCGCCATCCATAAAGTGTTCTGCAAAGGAAAATCAGTTTTTAGTCTTTTCTTATTTTCAATACTTGTTTAATCATCTGTCCAGCAGCATAAATAAAGGCGCAATGATCGATTGGCTAAATCGATTCATCGTGCCTTGTATCAAGTAAAAGTTTTACTTTTATATCACCGCGGTGAGAAGTTCTTTGAGCTCACGGTATTTGTTACGGCTCACATTGATAATCTTTTTGCAGTTTTTAATTTTTAGATTATACGACTTCATGTAGGTGTCTTGGATGATTTCCTCAATCTTATCCAACGGAACGAGGAAAGACTGATGGGTTCTAAAAAAGTTGCTCCCTTTAAGCATTTCCTCAAGGGTCATCAAACATTGACTTGACTTAATGATCTTTCCATTTTCAAGATTTATGCAGGATTTTCTCCCCACCTTTTCAATATACAAAATGCTGTCTACATCTACGAGATGAATTTTGCCGCTAGAACTGATGCCTATCTTTTTATTGTTTCTTTTTGAAAAAGCCTTATGATTTCGAAGAAGCTCTACAGCTGATTTGAGTCTTAAAATGTTAATCGGTTTGACTAAAAAATCAATAGGATAAAACTTATATCCATCCAGAGCGTATTCTGTGTAGGAACTCATGAACATGATGCTGATACTGGGATAATACTCTTTCAGATATTCAGCTAAATCGAAACCGCTTGACTGCTTCAGATTGATATCGATAATGACCAGATCGACTTCATTCACAGACTCCAGGTGGGAAATCAACTCGCTTATTTCTCTTGTGATTAATTCAAATCTAGCATGACTGATGCTGTCCGAAACCTCTTTGAAAAAATCAAGAATATCTTGATCATCATCAATCACGCATATTCTTACCGTCAATGATCGTCACTCTTTAAATCCTCAGGCAATTCCGGTTCATAAGCAAACCAGAAACAGCTGCTTAGTGAAGTAATTGAATTGAAAAACAAAGCGGATACACCAATCAAATAAGTAATAAATTTCACCATTTCCCTAGTCCCCTTTTATTTTTTATTAAACCTCTTATCAAAAGATAAGATGATTTTATGCCATGAGTCAGTCAAGGTAATGCTTTGCATGATCATTGCGATCCAAATGCCGTATTGAAGCTGGCTGTCAACCAAAAGGCTGACCAGCATGAGACCCAGAAAAACGCAAATCGACCTATATTTAATCTCTGTTCTCTGTTGAGGACTGAATACCTGCATCTTTTTATGCAGTTTCGGTGATTTTTTTAAGAAAATGAAAAATGACAAGACAATCAGGCCAATCAGCATCCATTTCATCCCCCGGGAGAAGTGAAAAGCAAATTCTATGGATATGTACGTGATCACCATAATTTGAAACGTGCTGAAAAATAAACAATAATAATAACCTTTAAAGTGGCTTCCCCCTGAAAACATTCTCAAAAATCCGCCCGCCGACAAGATGACCATGGCTTGTATCACGCAGTCAAAATAACAAGCTATAATAAATACCAGCAGTATTTGATTGATGGCGGCAAGCATCCACTCAAGCCCGTATCGTATGCTATCTTGCCTACTACGAAAATCAGGGTTGTAATAAATGATCTGTTCCGAAATTTTTTTTGACAAGTAATTGGGTGTGAACTTAACCATCGCCTAACTCCTTCGGAATCCTGACTTTGAAGACGATCATCCTATCGATGATCTCCGGAAAGATGAATCCTTGATGCTTCTCAACGACTGATTTAACGATATGGAGGCCATATCCCCTTCCCTTCTTGCCTTTCGTAGAAAATCCTTCTTCAAAAATCCGATCTACCACCTCAGCGAACCGCTCTACGTCTCCAAAGTTGCCTACATCTATTCTGTAGTAACCTTCTCCGGAATCAATCTGGACATATACTGTCCGTTCTGGAATATCACCGAGTTCTTTTACGGCTTCCACTGCATTCATGATCAGGTTTCCAAATATTTTATTTGTTTCAAAAAGCTTGCATGGAAAATCCCTCAGACTATCGCTGATTTTATAGTGAATACGAATATCTTCCTTTAAGGCTTTATCCTTATACGAAAGGAGCAGGGCGCTGAGCGCAATGGAATGGATAGGAAGTATGTCGCTGATTAAAGCGGAGTCCTTCATCACGTCACTTAGATAATGTTTCGTTTCTTCATAATGCCCTTTATTAAGCATTTGTTGAATTGCGATAAGATGATGCCCCTGATCATGGTTATGTTTTTTTATGAAGTGAATGTATTTGCCAACCTCCTCATATTGTTCCTCTAAAGAATTCTCAGCGTTACGGAGGTTTTTGTAGAAAATGCGCCTCATGATAATCAAGGTGAAAAAAGTTAATGAAACAAGGGCAATGCTCCAAAAAAGATTAATAAAGCCCTCTACTTTTTGGTTCTTATAGATGATGAAATAGTATAGAAGCAGCAAAGAAAATGACAGTATCAAAATCATGTACAATTTTATGTCCAAGTCTTTCACCTGTTTCTTCGGTGAAATTAAAACCACTCTCTTTTTTCGAATTAGGAAAAGCATGAATAAAAGGATACAAAAATGGGGCAATGCCGTACCAAGGCTTCCCTCTTTTACATTGAGAACTGGCTCGGCAACTCTTAACATTGCGAAGCCAATCACTTCGGATACGAGTAAACAAACAGCACCCAATAAAACGCCGATTATCGATAACAGAATTCTGAGGTTCAAAAAAAGCGAAACCGGTAAACTGATCGCCAAAACCATAATGGAAAGGTACAGCAGAGGAGGAAAAGAACTTTTCACCAGATACAATACAATGCTTCCGTAAAGGCTGATTAAGAGCAGGCTGAAAAATTTGTTTTTATAGCTGACATTCAATAACGAAATACCAATCGTTATAATCAAGAATGTTTCAAGCATACCTCCAATTAATTGGGTTGGCAGATCCATTACTAACACTCCTAAAATATACATATTAGGTATTTCATCTCAATTATACAAAGAAGGAAAGTTTATGTATAGATATTTTCGAATATTTAACTTATTGGACACAATAATTTTGAAATAGGGCATTTTGCACAAGAAATAATCCAAAATAGCCCAAAAATAATCCAACAATTCTAATTATTGTTATAATAATGCTGAGCTCCCAAAATTAATTAAGAGGTGAAGGAAAATGTCAAAGATCGAAGCATGGAAAAATCCTGTTGCACGTATGAACAGCCAAATTGTAAGTCCTGCCGGTGACTTAATGGACGAGTTGTCAGACAGTGAAATGGAAATGCTTGCAGGCGGCTGCGAGTGGTATAACATCAGCTGTCAATTAGGTAACAAAGGTCAATGGTGCACTCTTACAAAAGAATGTCAACGGAGCTGCAAATGAAACCCAGCCGATATTAACGACTGTCTACAAAAATAATGTTAATAAAGAGATGTAGGAAAACTTCAAATTTGGAAGCATGGAAAAATCCTATTACACAACTGCCAAGTGACCAACCCTGCGGGTGATTTAATGGACAAGCTGTCAGACAGTGAAATGGAAATGCTTGCAGGCGGCTGTGCTTGGTGCAACATCAGCTGTCAATTAGGTAATAAAGGTTCCTGGTGTACTCTTCAGTACAAGATATTAGTTGAATCTGGCCGGCATTTTGCCGGCCGTGTGCATCTCATTCAGAAAAAGGTTAGGAGTGAAACAATGGACAGCATGTTGAAGGGAACGGATTCAGAGCGGTTAGAGCAGATCAAATTTTGGAGCCGTTTCTTCTACAATAATGAAGAGTATATGAAAAGAAGCCTAAATGAAATATCTGGAATAAACATTGATCATATATTAGCCTTAAAGTTTGGCGGCAAAAAGAGTGCTGTAGAAAATGTTCATCCCTGGTTTGATGATTGGGATTTAATCCTTAAGGGAGCGCTTGATCCTCTGCCGGCACGCCAGACGGAACAAAATAAAAAGTTCGGTACATTCATCGATCATTTCCTGAAACTAGCTTTCTCCAAACTTAAAACTTTATACATACATAACCATTCATTCGATTTTTCAGAAAACGAGTTATATTCAGACTTGCTTGAACAAATGAATGACGACATCTATTCTATCTGCCACAAGACCCTCGTGCTTGAGCTGAATGTATACCGAGAGCAGGGACTCCTGAAAGGCAGCACCCCCGAAGAGCGGTATGACTATTTCGAACATGAAATTTTGACAGATAAAAAGTTCCTATCCTCATTCGGAAGCGAGTATCAGAGCCTCATCTCCCTTTTGATCCACAAAGTCAATAGCTCAGTTAGCTTTATTAGGGATATTGTTGAGCATCTAGAAAATGACTGGCCCGTGCTGATTAAAACCTTCCCGAAAATAGGAAGATTAAGGAAGATTCACCTTGGTAAAGGGGACACACACGACAATGGAAAAAGTGTTTCAATTTTGGAATTCGAAGGCGGCCAATCGCTCGTCTATAAACCAAGACCCTTGGACGCAGACCAACAATATCAGAAGTTGCTATCTTGGCTAAATGCTCAGGAGAACAATATTCCGAATTTCTACAAAATGAAGGTGGTCAATGCAGATGATCATGGTTGGACGGAATTTATTCAATATAAAGCCTGCCAATCAGCCGAAGAAGTCAAAGATTTTTATAAACGTATGGGCGCTCAACTTGCTGTACTGTATGTGTTGAACGCAACTGATTTTCACTATGGAAATATCATTGCAATGGGTGGTCACCCGGTGTTCGTCGATATGGAATCATTGTTTCATCAGAATATTTACGATGACAGTTACAGCAAAGAAGCTCTTGGACAAGCCGATAAAATGCTCTCGAAATCGATTATGGCTTCCGGCATGCTACCTAATTTGCTTTATCAGCGGAAGGACCGGAATAAATCAGGTGTTGATTTAAGTGGATTGGGAGGGAAAGGAAATCAGCGCCTCCCGTTTGAAGTGGCCCAAATTGTCGATAAGGGTACTGACCAGGCATATTTGAAAAAGGGGATAGCCTTTTTGGAAGCCGGCCTCAATCTGCCAAGCTATAATGGGAAGTTCGTGAATCTTCACGATTATCTATCTGAAATTGTCGAGGGCTTTACGGCCGTCTACCGATTTATGGCTGCAAACAAAGTAGAGCTTACCAGCCAGTTGCAAGGATTCAAGCAAGTCAGAGTCAGGACGATTTTAAGACCAACAGCGGTCTATGGAGAATTCCTGCGTAGTCTAGTCCATCCTGATTTGCTTCGAGATCCAGTTGATCAGGAAGTTTTTTTACACAGGCTGTGGCTAAAGTGCCTCCAGGTTCCAAAAATGGAGAGTATTATCATTGATGAAATGGAAGATTTACGCCGCCATGATGTCCCTTTATTCACAACCAGACCGGGCGAGCGGCATTTATGGAGCTCAAACGGAAGAGTCATCAGAGACTTCTTTCTTTCCCCTGCGTTTGACCTTGTCTTGGAAAAGATACGAAGTCTTGACGAAAAGGACTTATACGGGCAACTACAGGTTTTGCATATGGTCATGCTCGCCTCAAGTGCAGATCATTATGCGGATGTTGAGAAAATTGATCCATTCTGGAATAAGACAGCTCCGGCTAAAGAAGATTTCCTAGAACAGGCAGTCGATATAGGAAATTACTTACTGAAGACAAAAATACAAGGGGTGAACAGGAACAAAAAGGATCTTACCTGGATCAGTACCGTGCTGGAAGGAAACAATGAAGTGATATGGAAAATTTCTCCCGTAGGACTCGATCTTTATAACGGCAACAGCGGAATAGCCCTCTTTCTAGCTTACCTCTCGTATTTTACAGGTGAACAACGATTTAAAGAGGCGGCGGAACAAGCAATTGTTCCGATTCTAAATGATATGAAAAAATTCAGCGAAAATCCAACTTGGAGCCTCGGGGCATACAGCGGTGTAGGCGGAAACCTGTTTACAACCATCCTACTTGCAGAACTCTGGAATGATTCATCTCTTCACCAACAGGTGGAAAAAGCCTTGCCAGGATATATCGCGATGATCAACGAGGATACAATCTTTGATTATATAGGTGGTGCTACGGGAGCACTTGACATCCTGCTGTGTATTTTCCATCGAACAGGAAGCATCCAAGCGGTTAAGGGAGCTATTTCATGCGGAAAACATCTAATGAAACACGGTCGTGTAATGAAAAGCGGCGGAATGGGCTGGCCTTCTGTCTTGGACGGCTCAGTTCTGACAGGCTATTCGCATGGTACGGGAGGTACCGCTGCTGCTCTTTCCTCTCTCAATTACTGGACTGAAAACAAAGCAATCCTTCCGTATATATCGAAAGCCTTGGAATATGAGCGGACATTTTATGATGAAAAGGAGAAAAACTGGCGAACGCCAGGAAGGGATACATCCTCATACGCCTGGTGTCATGGAGCTCCGGGAATACTATTGTCAAGGCTCCGCCTGAAGGAAAATGGCTGGACGGATCCTTTGCTCGACAGGGAAATTGAAGTTGCGCTTGAAACGACTTTGCACAAAGGATTTGGTAATAACCGCTCTTACTGCCACGGTGACTTTGGACAATTAGAAATTCTCCTCTATGCCAAACAAGTACTTCAGGATCGTGAACTGGACGTTTATATCGAATCTGTCAGATCGCAATTGTTGGAGATCGTTAAACAGAAAATGTGGAATTATGGTATATCAAGGGGAACGGAAGCTAAAGGGTTAATGACCGGGCTGGCTGGCATCGGAATGGGGTTATTGAAGCAATATGACAGTGAGGCGGTACCGAACATATTGAATCTTGAAAACAAACTACTTGAAAGGAGGTGAAACGAATGTCACATCGTGAAATGGCTGCAATTTACCGTGATGCCAACAAACGTGCCAATCTTGAGTTTTCTAACCCTGTCGGCGAGGTCAACGAAGAAGAATTAAAGAACCTTGCAGGTGCTGCGGATGTTACACCGCACACTACTCCTTCTTCATTGCCATGTGGAACATTGGTTACAGCTGTTTGGTGTCCGTCTAACGCATGTACATCTGATTGCTAATTTGGCCAATGCTAGTATGAGAGGGATTTAGAATGGGAGCTCAGATCCTTCTTCTTACATAACGTTTGGCCGGAAAATGAAAAACAAGGGGCGGTTGGTCATGTTTTATCGAGGCCAACCGTTTCGTTATCTATTATATCCAACTTTTCTTAAATGTATGCATAAAAGAAAGGGGAGATTAACATGACTGTTGCAAAAATGAAGGATATGTTCAGCCGTTCTGCTTATCTGAATGAACGAAAAATTACCGGCACAAAAACGCCAGCTGTTAATATAAAAGAGTTCAATAAGTGGAAAAGGGCTATACCCGAAGGAATGCTCGAGAAGCGGCTCAAAATGGACCGCTTGACTATAGAACAGCTGATGCAGTACATAGAAGAGAAGGATAATCCAGTTGTGGAGAAAGAATTGCCGTGGACTACGGTATTTGAAAAAGTGATGCATACATATAAATCAACTCCATTGGATTACACCAGCTTTCAAGCATTGGTTGATCCTTTCATCCAGTATGCGAAAAAGCGGCTTGCTGATGCACTCAGGCATATTAACACCAGCCTGGTAAACCTTGAAACCATAATCAAGTCGATTGCTAATACACTTTATGAACGGCTTCATTCAATGCTGATGAAATGTGTGATTCTCGAAGTCAACATCGCTAGAAAGGTCGGGATGCTCGAAGGAGAAACGGGTGAAGAACGATTTGAGCACTTTATGCGCCAACTCAATGAGGATCATGAACTCAGGATGGAATTCTTCGGAAACTATCCAGTCCTTTCGCGGTTGATGACTGAGAGCATGCAAAATACTCTGGACGTCACCGTGGAACTAATCCAACGTTTTGTGAAAGATCACGAGAGCATCAAATATCAATTTGGGAACCGTCTCCATCGATTAGAGAGACTGAAAATGGGCCTCGGTGATACACATCAAAACGGCAGAACTGTTGCTCTACTGGAATTTGAAACCGGCAACAAGCTAGTTTATAAACCACGACAGATTTTGATCGATAAAATTTTCGAAGCCTTGCTGTCTTGGCTGAACGGGAAAGGTTTGCAGTATCCTCTCCAATCAGCCAAAAGTTTGGATTGCCGAACCTACGGCTGGCAGGAGTTTGTCCCGTACGAAAAGTGCACACATGAAGATGAGGTGAGTCGCTTTTATTATAGGCAAGGAGCTTATACTGCGCTGTTCTACATCTTGGGCTCCTCCGATTTTCATGCAGAAAATATTATCGCGCACGGGGAATACCCAGTTCCGATAGATTTAGAGACGCTTTTCAGCCGAAATCTGGAAATGATGAAACAGCTCAGAGTCCAGAGCCGACTGGCACTTGAGCTAAACGATTCGGTCTACTCAACTTTGATGCTTCCACTCCCTTCTTTTGAGCATTCAATTATTGACTTTGACTTGAGCGCCCTAGGCGCAGGTCAAAACCAGGTATCAAAAAAAATAAAGAGCCTCCATCTTGAAGGCGAGGGAACCGATGAAATTAAGATGACCCGTGTTCCCGCAAAGTCGGGTGAGTACAAAAACAAACCGATGTTTAAAGGGAAAACAATGTCCGCCTTCGATTATTCGGCTGAATTGGAAACAGGTTTTTCAGACATGTACAAACTGTTTCTTCGCCATAAGGAAGAATTCATGAGTGTTGATGGCCCTTTGCAGCCTTATGGTAAAGCCCATGTCCGCCAGGTATTCAGGCCAACACACGTGTACATGGAATTCCTCCATAACAGCCTGCATCCCGATTATGTACAGAACGGGCTTGACCGAGTGCAAATGTTCGATATTCTGTGGCAAGTGACCAACCAAAGCTCAAAATTCGAGGAGCTAGTCAAGCATGAAACAAAGGATCTGCTAAGACATGACGTTCCGTATTTCTATTTTACACTAAACAGCCGTGATCTCTATAACAGCAATGGACACCTTATCTCCTCTTTCTTTTCTGAAACAGGGTTTGAATCTATTTTCAAAAGGATCAACAAACTTAGCAAAAGCGACTTAGAAAAACAAACACAATATTTAAGGTGGTCTCTCGCATCCATGCTGGGCGACGTATGGAAATTTCATCAGACCGTCCCAACCCTACCTAAAAGAAAAGGGAACCTTTCTCCTTCCTCTATCATTAAGGAAGCATTGGAGCTAGGCAGACAATTAAAAGACAGGGCTATTATCGAGGATAACCTTGAAGTGAACTGGCTTGGATTAAATTTAAATAAGGAAACAGGCGTTAACGTGTCGGTCAAGAGCTCTGATCTATATGATGGATTACTTGGCTATGCTCTCTTTTTGGCTTATTTAGCGAGGGAAACAAACAATTGTCAATACGAAAAACTAAGCCGTGGTGCGATCAAAACAGTTATTCGAAAAGCCGGCGACAAACCGCTCAACCCTTCCGTTTCGGCTTTCAGTGGAGAAGGCGCATTTTTGTATGGACTGGTTCACCTTGGACTACTATGGAATGACCGCGAACTGATCCGGCGGGCAAAGGAAAGGTTGCCTTCTTTACATGATATCATCCGTGATGAAAAAAACCCTGATTTCTCAGGAGGTCTGGCCGGTTTTATCGTGATGTCGCTTAATATCTATCAAGAAACGGGAGACAAAGACTATTTGGATATGGCTCAATTTGCAGGAGATAGACTCATGCAGCTGCTGACTGAAATCGATGAGGGGACCGGCCTTGCTCATGGAGCATCGGGATACGCCTGGGCACTCGGCTCACTTGGAAAAGTAACAGGGAAGAAAATCTATAAAGATAAAACTGAAAAATTACTTTTATATGAAAATACATTTTACGATCCAGCCACAGGCAATTGGGACTCGGCTGCAGCTTCCGAAAATCAGAAACGAAAAAGAGTTTACTGGTGTCACGGAGCGCCGGGCATTGCCCTATCCCGACTGATGCTGAAAAACACATCAAATTTAGAACTTATCGCAAAGGACCTCGACATATCTTTGAAAACGGTCATATGCGAAGGGGTAATAGAAAGCCACTGTCTTTGCCACGGAACTATGGGAAACGCGGACATCCTCCTAACAGCCTCCCAAGAGCTGAATGACGTAAAACTGGAAAAGAAAGCAAGGGATTTAGTTGATATTGTTCTTTCCCAGAAAAAGACGTACGGTTGGAGGTTTGGCTTAGATCCTAGAGCGGAGATGGATGGCTTCATGCTTGGCCGGACGGGGATTGGGTATAGCCTGTTGAGGTTCAAAAACCCCGAAATACCATCAGTTCTGGCTTTGGAGCTGCCAAAGGGAGGAGCCGTATGTTAAAGAAGAAAAAATTATTTCCAACTCGCAGGCGTGTTCCTTTCATTGAACAGATGCAGCAGACCGAATGCGCACTTTGTTGCATCGCAATGATTTCGTCCTATTACAAAAATGACTTATCCATGTACGAGGTTCGGGAGCGAATGGGAAACGGCCGTGATGGAACGACTTTGTTCCATCTTAAAAAGTTGGCGGAGCAGCTGAATTTCGACACGAAATCGTATAAAGCTGATAGCCGGCAACTGGGGACTCTCATACTGCCAGCAATCCTGTACTGGGAAAACAATCATTTCGTTATTCTCGAGAAGGTTGCACAACAAGCTTATACAATCGTTGATCCAGGTTCTGGAAGGAGGAAGCTGAAAGAGAAAGAATTCACGGAGAAATATTCGGGATACGTACTTACTTTATATCCCAACAAAAATTTTGAACGCCGGAGCAGAAAAAACGTCTGGGCATCCTTCTCTTATTTAGTGACGAATAGGCCAAAGATTTTCATTAGTATCCTGTTTCTCACATTCTTGCTACAGATGTTCACAGTAGCGATGCCAATCTTTATCCAATTTGTCATTGACAAGATTATTGTCCCCGACTATCGGGATCTACTGAATATATTCTTAGCCGGAATTGGTGGGCTGATCCTATTCAATACCCTATTTACGTTTTTACGGGGGAGAATTCTGATCACTCTTCATAATGCGCTTGATTATGAGATCCAAACTAGATTTTTCAGTCACCTTCTCAGGCTGCCGTACCAGTTCTTCCTTCTGCGTTCCTTCGGAGATTTGCTTTTTAGGGCGAACAGCATGAAGGTGATCCGCGACCAGCTGGCCAACCAGGTAGTAAAAGGTCTGCTGGATTCCGCTGTTTTGCTGGTCATCCTATTGTATATGTTCTTGCAATCGCCTCTAATGGTTTTTATAGTCGCTTTGATAGCATCTACCAATGTAATACTAATCGCCGTGAGCCAAAGATACCTCGCAGAGACGAATCAGATGGAGATTAAAGAGCATTCCGAAGTGCAAGGAGCGCAGACAGAAATGCTCTATGGAATATTTGGAGTAAAGACGTCCGGTGTGGAAAGCAAGATTTACAATAGATGGCTTCAGAGATTCAGGAATCTTCTTAGCGCTTATAGGAAGAAAGAAATTGTACTGAACCGCGTAAACACCGCAAGCAATACAATGCAGCTTATGGCTCCCCTGATCCTCTTATGGGTTGGAGCACACCAAGTGTTTGCAGGAAGTATCACGCTTGGGGTATTGGTAGCATTTCATGCCATTTCAAACCAATTTTTCATGTTGAGCGGCAATATCGTTCAAACGATCAATTCTTTTATCTTGACAACATCCTACCTAAAACGAGTTGAAGATGTCCTCGATGCACCTGGAGAAATGGAGGGAGACAAGATGAAAAAAACACTTGAAGGCAATATTCTGTTAAAGAATGTCACTTTCTCCTACTCTAAATACAGCGAAAATGTGATTCATAATGTTACACTCGATATCAAGAAAGGACAAAAAGTTGCTCTTATTGGACAGTCAGGATCAGGAAAAACGACACTCGCCAACATGATAATCGGGCTATTCGCACCGTCTTCGGGAGACATCTATTACGACGGCGTTAGCATGAAAGAGCTTGATCTGGGCCACCTGCGTCGGCAAATTGGTACCGTACCTCAAAATGTCATGCTGTTTAATAGAAGCATTTATGATAATATAATTCTCCATAATCCAGAGGCGTCTCCCGAAGAAGTAATCGAAGCCGCAAAGGCTGCCCAAATCCATGAAGAAATTATGAAGATGCCAATGCAGTATCATACAATGGTATCTGAGATGGGCATGAATATTTCTGGCGGGCAAAGGCAGCGAATCGCCCTCGCAAAGGCGCTTCTTGGAAAACCGTCGATTCTCGTCCTTGATGAGGCAACCAGCTCACTTGATCATTTAAATGAATCAAAGATTGACGAGTATCTCTCTGATATTAACTGCACAAGAATTGTGATTGCCCATAGACTTACGACAGTAATGAATTGTGACATGATTGTCGTTGTCGACAACGGAAGAATCATCGAATCGGGCACACACCATGAGTTGCTGAAAAAGTCCAGTTTCTACAGTGAATTCTATAAAGAAATGATTTCATAACACGCTCTTGGATCGTCAAGAAGCGTGTCTTTTTCTAAAATTCGTAAAGCACACTTTACAATAAGTGAAGTTTACTTTACAATTTAATTGAAATAACTAATTATGGAGGATGATTACCATGAATATCGAACAGATTGCGGTATACGGAAATAGTATTGGAGGAGTGGTGATCCTCGCCTGCCTGGCAATTATCTGGATAGTATCGAGGCGTATGGGCAGGGATGAACGGTCAGAAGCAATTTTCCTAAGAGTCTACTCATCTATGTTTTATGTGCTTGCAGCGCTTATCGCACTGAGTATTTTCTTCGGATTCGGCCATGACATCAGTGGACTAATGTATCAAAAAATAACGTCATTAATGTTTGCACTAAGCGTAATTTTCGGTACTATCTATCTGTTCATTTTGAAAAGAAAGTACTGATTCCACATTTGACGAATAAAACAAGGAAAAATGCGATCAAGGGGATGAAAAAATGGATGAACATCAATATATTCTGGAAACGAGACAATTAACCAAAACATACCGTAAAACAGATGTTGTGAAAAACGTGAATTTGTGCATTCAAGAGGGAGAAATTTATGGCTTCCTCGGTCCAAACGGTGCAGGAAAAACGACGACGATTCGCATGCTGCTCGGACTCATCAACCCGACAAAAGGCGAAACGAGAATCTTCGGGAAGGACTTGAAAAGCAATCGGCTTGACATTCTGCGAAACGTCGGTTCACTTGTGGAATCGCCGTCATATTATCCTCATCTCACAGGCGAGGAGAATCTGGAGGCAATCCGGAAGATACTGAATGTTCCGAAGTCTAATATTGACGATGTGCTTGAGATGGTCAGATTGACGAAAATGGCGGACAAGAAAGCGGGAGAATATTCGCTCGGCATGAAGCAGCGCTTAGGCATAGCTGCAGCGCTGCTCGGATATCCGAAACTCGTCATTCTCGATGAACCAACAAACGGATTGGATCCGGCGGGAATCCTTGAAATACGCGAGCTCATCCTCAGACTGCCGTCCGATTACGGCATTACCGTCATGATCTCCTCGCATTTGCTTTCTGAAATTGAACAAGTAGCCACCCAGGTAGGAATCATCGCCAACGGAGAAATGCTCTTTCAAGACGCGATCGGAGAGCTCCGTTCGAAGGCCGATACAAAGATTGTATTTTCGACAAGTGACACGGACGGGGCGTTAGACATTTTCTCGCGTGAGGGCGTAGAGGCGGTTAAAACACAGCGCGGCCTGATGATTGAGGACAGGACTGATATGGAAATTTCCCGGCTCGCCAGAAAACTCTTTGAAAATGAGATTGACATCTTCCGAATTTACGACGAATCGAAATCACTTGAAGATATCTTCCTCGACATGACTAAAGGGGGAGAAACACTGTGATCTCTGAATTGTTGAAATCTGAAATTCTGAAGATCAGAAAACTGACATGGGTAATCGTCATTTTCGGCCCACTCGGAGTCGTCGCGATGCAAGGGGCCAATTATGCGCTCCGCTTTGATTACCTCATGTCGCGGAACCCGGATAAATGGCTGTTCCTGCTTGAAAACATCCATGCCTACTGGCCGCCTTCCCTCCTTCTCGGAACAACGATGATCAACTCGCTGCTCGCGGGAATGGAACATCATGCAAATATGTGGAAGAAACTCTTTTCCCTCCCCGTTAAACAATGGAAAGTGTACCAGTCCAAGATTATCATCATTATCACCATGATGCTGATCTCGACAGCTATACTTCCTGCGGGCACATATGTGCTCGGCAGACTGCTTGGATTTTCGGAGACATTTCCGCTCGGGGATGCGTTGATGATGAGCTTTTATACATTATTTGCAGCACTACCTTTCGTTTTTTTACAGTTTTGGCTCTCGGTGAAATATTCCAATCAAGGAATCGCTTTGACAATCGGCATCGCAAGTGCAGTGTTTATCATGTATGCTCACGGACTGCCTGAGTGGATGCCATGGAAATGGCCATTGTTAATAGATGGTATAGGGCAAAGCACCCTCTCAGTCATAAAGGGATTGGCCGTGGGACTGCTCATCTATTTATTTGCCTTGTTATCCCTATCACGAAAGGATGTCGCATAGTATGTTCTATCAACTATTGAACTCCGAGTGGCTGAAACTAAAAAATTCAAAAATCTGGTTTATCGTGCTCGCCAGTCCAGCCCTTTCCGCTGTCATCGGTTTTTTCCCGCTCTTCAGCATTGGCTCGAGCAAATGGCTTGCACTGAGCACACAAATGATCCTTACGCACAGTGCGCTGTTTTTGCCATTGTTGACAGGTGTACTTGCCGCTCTACTGTGCAGTAACGAGCATGCCCACGGCGGATGGAAGCAGCTGTTGACCCTGCCGGTGAGCAGGGTTCAAGTGTACGCTGCCAAATATGTCATCATCATGATCTTGCTGCTATTCACGCAGCTGTTTTTCCTGATCGGCATCTGGTTTGTGGGAAGCGTTCAAGGATTCGGCTCTCCGTTCCCCTGGTACAGCCTGGTCATGAGCTGCCTTATGGGATGGCTGTCGTGCCTTCCGCTTGCCGCCCTTCAGTTTTGGCTTGCGACCTATTTTAAAAGCTTTGCCGGTCCAAGCACCGTCAATGTAATGCTGACATTGCCGGCTATCCTCATTGCCAACTCGGAGCTGTTGGGACCTCTTTATCCTTGGTCTCATCCAATGCTCAGCATGACACAGGCTTTTTCAGCTGCAATGGGCGGAGATGCTGGCTTTTTGGCGAATGAATCAGCTTTTTATCCGACGCTGATTGTCAGCTTCGTTGCATTCATCGGCGGCGGTGCTTTATATTTTCACAAAAAGGAATGGACATAGAAATTGATCAATGGGGGACAGGTATGAATGCAGAAAACAAACAGAAAAAAAAACTGACGAACCGGCTTCCGGAATGGCGGGCGCGCACCAAGATGACCCAGCAGCAATTAGCGGAACGGGCGGGTGTGAGCAGGCAAACAATCATCTCAATTGAAAAAATGAAATACACCCCTTCCCTCACGCTCGCATTTGAAATTGCACATGCGTTCGGCTGTTCGATCGATGATGTATTTGAATACAATAAAGAAGATGTGTAACGAAATAGAAAGGAGCGACGATTCTTGATCATCGAAACGAAAGGCGTGACGAAAACATACAACCGCATCGATGTCGTGAAAGATGCCGGTTTGCTGGTTCCGGAAGGAGAAGTATACGGATTCCTCGGACCTAATGGCTCAGGAAAAACAACGATGATGCGGATGTTGATGGGCTTGATCCGCCCCGATTCCGGTGAGATTCTTATGTTTGGAAATAGAATGCCTGATAACCGGATTTCAATTCTAGCCAAGACGGGCGCCCTGATTGAAAAGCCCTCCTACTATGAACATCTGGACGGACGCGATAATTTACGTATACTGGCCACCCTGCGCGGAATCTCAGACAACAGGGCTATCGACTGGGCGCTTGAAAGAGTCGGTCTGCACCGCGTCGGATCTAAAAAAGTAAAGTCATATTCACTCGGCATGAAGCAGCGGCTAGGCATTGCCAGCGCGATTCTTCACAACCCCAGGCTCCTGCTGCTCGATGAGCCGACAAACGGATTGGATCCTGAGGGAATCCATGAAATACGGGAGCTAATCCGCGAACTGCCGAAAAAAGAAGGTGCCACCGTTCTTGTATCGAGCCATCTTCTTGGAGAGGTCGAGCAAATGGCAAATCGGATAGGTGTCATTTACCATGGAAACCTTCTGTTTCAAGGAGAAATGGCGACATTGCTCTCCGATCAAAAATCTGGTTACATCATCCGCTCAACTGAAAGCGGAAAAATCATCGATATTCTGCACGAACATGGCTTAGAGACCCGCGTTGACCGGGCTGAGCAAGTGCAAGTTTCTGGAGCAGTAAAAGACAAAATAGAAGGCATTTTGATTGAAAATGAAATAACCGATTTTCATATAAACGAATCTCCAGGGACGCTGGAAGAAGCCTATCTACAGCTAATCCGTTCCTCCGAGGTGTCTGTATGAAAAGCGTTTTTGCAGCCGAGTGGCGGAAACAAAGGCCCGCAGCCCTCCTGCTGCCATTATGTTCCGGACCGCTCCTGATTTTTGCGGCCTGTTGGACAATGATGCTCTATTTGACAAAAAACGGGCGAACCGCGGAACAGGCCTTCCGCGTCCTTTATGAGCTTTGCACCTTGACTTGGAGCTATCTCATCATCTTTGTGGTGATGATGTTCACCTTGTTAGTGAGCGGGGTTGAGCACAAATCGGGAATGTGGCCCGTTCTCCTTTCCACTCCGCATGCAAAGTGGAAGCATTTTTTTGTAAAAGTTATTCTAGCCACCTTACTTGTCCAGCTATTCGGTTTGATCCTGTGGCTGCTGATGGGCGGACTAGGCTTCATATTCGGAGGGACATTCCCTGAACCATTGCTCTACACGGCATTTCTGTTTGCACTTCCTTTTGTTGTCTTTCAGACGTCTGCGACAGTCGTGGTTGAAAATCCGTATATTTCCGTCAGCATCGGGATGGCGGTTTTCCTCTTTCATGCTGTGCTGCCTTATTGGTGGCTCCCATGGGGTCCGCTTGCTGAACTGTTGCGGGCCGGAACACAGGCAAACAGCTTATTACCAGTTCTCATGCTGGTGTCGACACTGGGGTACGGTATGTTATCTTTACTGATTTTTTACCAAAAAACCTTTTCTTCCGGAGGTGAGTGAAATGGCAAGCTTTCAGCAGGCGTTTTCGGCAGAATGGATCAAAATTAGAAAAATGAAAATCTGGCTGATGATCATTATCCTAGTTGTCCTGCCTGTCATCTACGGATGGATTATTCATACAAAAATCATGATTGGAAAGTACGTTTACAATGAGGCGAATTCTTGGCAGATTCTTATGATGATGACCCAGATGTTTTATGGTACGGTCTTCTTTCCGATTATCATCTCCCTGATTACGGGCACAATGTCCAAATATGAAAAACAAGCAAACAATTGGGAGCATTTGCTGATGATTCCTGCAAAGGGAACAGTGTTCTTTTTAAGCAAGATGGCTTGGACCGTAATCATCATTCTGTCCGCACAATTGCTGATGTTCGGTTTGCAGATTGTCCTTGGCTATGCTTCTGGATATACGGACCAAATCCCAATAGGCACTTACTTATCGGCCGTAATCCTTGGAACGGCCGGGGCAACCAGTCTCGGAACGCTCCTGTTCTATTTTTATCTACGAATGAAATCCGCTCGGACGGCCCTGATGATCAGCATATTCTTAAGTTTTCCCTCCTTCTTAGCCTTTTCGAACAATACGGACTCGTTGATACCAGTCCTTTATCCATGGGCACTGCCGCTCTATGGGATGACAAATGTATATGCCGGCACCGACAGGCTGGCAGTATTTTTTATCGTCTGCGTCGCGATGACCGCGCTCTTCTCGCTGCTCAGCATTAAAAAGTTGAATAACAGAACCTTTTATTCATGATAGCCTGATACTAAAAGCCAATAAAAACTACTAACTTCTCGGCGAATTCAACATGTATGGTAGGCTGGGAGGAAAAATCATGAACATAAAACGAATTCACATATTATTATTGTGCCTGCTCGTCGTGATCATCTTTGCCCTGCCCGGGCAGGCTTCCGCTAATGACAGTCAACTTGATAGATATACGATTTACCTAGAGAGCCCAGCCCATCACGATGATTGGGTGAAGACACTTAATGAACGAAACATAAAACTTGTATACTCAGTCGAAGAAATCGGGC
The DNA here is from genome assembly GCF_053903205.1 of Bacillus sp. JZ34. Classification (NCBI taxonomy): domain Bacteria; kingdom Bacillati; phylum Bacillota; class Bacilli; order Caryophanales; family Bacillaceae; genus Bacillus; species Bacillus sp. JZ34. The sequence goes on from NZ_CP096403.1 coordinate 4,234,302, forward strand.
TTTATCAGATAGAAGGCAGACAAAAAGAGGTTCAAGAATTGGCGGCTGAAATAAACTATATAAACAGCCATAACCAATCTGTAGCCATGCAGCCTGCCTCACTGCATAACACTGCTCCGGCGGAGGCGACGATATTTGGGGGCACCCCTACTCTATGGGACGACTTCCAATGGGATATGAGAAAAGCGACTAATAATGGACAGACTTATCAAATCACCGAAGGAAGCAAAAACACAATCGTGGGTATCATTGATTCCGGAATTGACATGAACCATCCAGATTTGAAAGAAAACATCCTCTCCGTCCGAAACTTTGTGCCTAAAGGGGGACTGAGAGGACAGGAACCATATGAAAAGGGTGACATAAACGACAGCACAGATTACCTGGGACACGGAACATTTGTAGCCGGTCAAATTGCGGCAAATGGATTGATGAAAGGGATCGCTCCAGAAACAGGAATCAGATCTTACAGAGTATTCGGCGGGAAAAGCGCTGACACAGTCTGGATTATTGATGCGATCATCCAAGCGGCGATCGATGATGTCGATATTATCAACGTCAGCTTCGGTACATTTCTTGTAAAACAAAATCGGAAGAACAAACAAATGCCTGATACGAATGATCTGGCTGAAATTAAAGCTTTTAAAAAAGCAGTCTCATTTGCCCATAAAAAGGGCAGTGCCGTTGTAGCCTCAATTGGAAATGAAGGCCTTGACTTGAAAGACAAAAATGCCGTATTTGAATATTGGCGAAGTACCAAACAGGAGGACTTATCGGCAGACGGCAAAGTCATTTTGATTCCGGCCCAATTGCCGAATGTCGTCACCGTTTCCTCAATAGGTCCAAGCGGAATGAGATCCGTCTTTTCCAATTATGGAAAAAATGTCGTCGACATTGCAGCCGATGGAGGCGATCTCCGTCTTTTAAATGAAGTGGGCGAGGATCGATATTACGGAGAAGGACTGTTCAGGCAGGAATACATTCTCGGTGCAGCTCCCGGAGTAACCTATACATTCTCAATAGGCACTTCGATCGCGGCCCCAAAAGTATCCGGCGCTCTGGCCCTTCTGATTGATCAGAAACAATTGCATGACAAACCAGACAAGGCTGTTAAAATCCTGTTAAAAAATGCTGATCGGAACGCTGACAAAATAGACACCGGTGCGGGAGTATTAAATGTCTATCGAGCATTGACTGATTGAGTGTGCGAAACTAAAAAGTTTCCCCCTTCCCTTTGAAAAAGCAAAAGAACTCATTGGTTCTTTTGCTTTTTTTATAGCTGGACCATTATTTTAAGCCCGTTTTCACACATCATCCGGGGGGCTATACCCTCTCGCTGCCCTCCCTCTCCTCAACAGCCTCAATAAACGTTTACAGCTCCGCTAAGAGGTCAAAGGACCAAGGCACAATCAAAACATTTTCAGAAGGCTGAGAACCGTCTTTTAAAGGCTTTTCTATGTCTGCTTATCTTATACAATCGTCGTGGCCTCCAATCAAATGATTTGAGAGCATGTAACATGCTATATTTACGTTTTTAAAACTGAGGTGCACGGGTACGTTCTTATTCGCATCGCGAGTCAGAAGTAGAGCGCGTTTTAGAATTGAACGGTATTCCGGATCTGCTTCAAGTAAAAATGAAAAATAAACGCCGGAAAATTCAATTGATCAGTTTCCTTTTATGCAGTTTGAAGCCCGATTTTCAGGAGAAGGAAAAGTCCGAACAGATAAAGAGATGTGAGGCAATGAATGGATTGTTTCAATATAATTGGCAGGTTCGCAATGAAGGGTTTGAATGGTGCTTGCATCAGTTACAAGAGGAACTCGAAAAAAGGCATTCAGGCGGTATGGAAAGCATTTTGAAAAACTTGTTTCATATTGTCGATGTTGAGGTGAGCTGGATGTATGCCATTTTAGACAAGCCGGACTTCACTCCCGAGTTTTCCGACTACCCGTCGATTCAGCACATTATCAGGTTTTCTGAAGCGTATCGTCCCGAAGTTGAGAGCGTGGTTTTTCATTTTTCCAGCGCAGCCGAACAAAAGCCTGTCAAAACGTCTTGGTCAGAAGATACCTATACACAAAGTGACATTTTAAAGCATTTGATCGCCCATGAAATTCATCACATCGGACAAATATCCGTCTGGGCGCGGGAGATGAACCGTGTTCCGGTATCCGCTTCATATGTAGGACGGCAGCAATAAAAAAGACCCCCAAGACAAAAGTCTTGAGAGCCTTTGAAACGCCAGAAATTAACGTTTTGAGAACTGAGGTGCACGGCGTGCGCCTTTAAGTCCGTATTTTTTACGTTCTTTCATGTCCCGAAAATCCACCGAAATTCGCCATAACCCCAACGATCACAAAAATAAACACTTTACGAGTAATGCCGATATATCCGACTTTACTTTTCTCCGTTTATTCCGGCAGCCATCAGACCGCTTGCATAATCAATCACAAGTACAGACAAAATAGTAAGCAGCACGCTCCAACCTCCAAAAAGAAATCCGGCAATTTCACCCGCAACAGCAATGACACCTTTATAAAATGTATCCATTGTATGGACTCCTTTATACAAAATAAAAAAGCCGCTTATCTCGCCGCTTCTGCTCTTTTTTCGTGATATTCTTTATTTACTTCGATTTGATTCATTTCTATCACTTCATCTTCCGCCTGTGAATTTCCGATCCGCTCTTCTTGAAGCTCTTTTTTGAGCTTTTCGTTTTCCTGTTCTAAGTTCTGACTGATCTGTCTTTCTCTTTGGAGAAAGGCTTTACAATCAGCTATTCAAGATATGTTTTATCAAGATGGTATTTCATGCTTCCGGTTTCCGCGTCTTTCACGATGAACAATTCATACAAGATCGGGAATTCATCGTCTCTATTTAAACTGATAGAAACGGCGTCAAAATGATGTTTTGTGTCACCGTCGATCAGGAAAATTCGCTTATAATGATCCCCGTATCGGTTTCGGTGATTTCGACCCCGTCCATATATTTGTGATAGGAATAACCTTTATAATCGATAGCCATTTTAAAACCTCACTTTTTTTACGGTACTTCGTAAAACATACAGACTAGCACTCGCATAATCTTATCGCTGCCCCCTGTTAATGTTCCAGTTCCTCGCACATACACTTAAATCCTGTGCTAGACATGGCCTCAACGCCTGCCGTACAAGCATTAGAATAGCCCCCGTATGGTTGGGCGAAAACAGCAAAAATATTTTCAGCTTTTTTGGCGTTTTCATCTTGAAAAAAGTATTGCGTGGAACCGTAGGCGGCAGAATCCGAGCCTAGATGAACATCTACATAATCAGCGGAATCATTCGGTTATACTGTAATCCGCCATATATCTCTGTAAGTTCTTGCTTGCTCGTATTGGCTTGAGGTATCTCTTCCGCCTAACATAGTTTTAGCAGGCAAGTGAACAGTTGATCCTAGCGAAACCCTTTCGCCACTGCTGATCGATATAACTCCTGTTGAATCGATCCAAGTGTGCCCCGTTGTATCCATTTCGAAATGACTGCCGTTTTTTACTATAAATTCCCCTTTTGGATTATCTAATGCAAAAACATTCCTTGCCACCCTTGATGGAGAATTTACACAGGAGATTTAGATGCTGCTCTTGAAATCATGACGGCGCAACTGAAAGAAGGCGGGAAAAAGAAATCTGATTAATCACAGACGTAACTTTTTACAAAATTGGTATTGTTCCGTTGAATTTGCGGGAGTTTTGTCCTATGATAAAAGATGTACCATATAAATGAACTGGGGGGCTTTACTTGAAGAAATTTTTAATTTTATCCCTTGCGCTCTGTTTAGGGATTATTTTAGGGGCGTGCGGTTCTAAAGACACCGCAAAAAAAGATGATACCAAAAAAGAATCATCAGCAAGCGAAAATAAAGACACTGACAACAAAAAAGAAGATGTACAGGAAGACGAAAACCTCAAAGGGAAAAATGTCTATACTAATAAAAAACTAAATATAAACGGAACTACAGGTCCTATTAAATACGAAATCAAAGCTGTACAATTGAAAGAAATGGAGCCAAAAAACGAAGAAACTGCTGATCTGCTCGGTGTCAAAGTAGGTGAGAAAGTGAATGCTGTCACAATTGAACTATCTGGCGAAAACACATCAGAAAAAGATGTTAACTTCTATTTAGGACAAGCCACAATCGTCACAAACACTAAAGAGCAGCTGGAACCTGAAATGTTATTGTCTGAACACATCGAGGGTGAATACTTAGGCAAAGTTAAAAACGAGGGGCATAATGTATATATCTTAAAAAAGTCATCTGTTAAGGATTTGAAATCCATTGAACTGCGTGTTGATGCTCCAACAGATAACAATTTCGAGCCTCTTGGAAAAGACATCAAGCACACAATCGAAGTCAATAATTAAGAAATGCCCTTTTTAGGGCTTTTCTTTAACACCAAAAACAGAACAAACGTTCTTTTCAACTTGTGCAATTTACTAATTGAGCATAGGAGGCGTTCATATTGGTTTTTACCGCAGGAAGAAGAGAAACGGAACTTTTGGGAAAAGGACGAAATCAAAACCTTTCTCGAAAAAGCGCATTCGCAACTTGAACAACAAGATTATGTTATGTTTTATGTTCTTATTTTTACCGGTATGCGTAAAGGGGAACTTCTTGCCTTGGAATGGAGGGACGTTGACTTAAAAGAGAAAACAATAAACATCAAACAAACAATGTTTTTTGAAGACGGTAAAGAAGTCATCCAAACAACAAAAAAATATCATTCTAAGCGAATTATTACGATTGATTATCATACGGCCCAAATACTTACAAAATGGCGTACGTAGCAAAAAGAAATACTCTTATCTAATGGGATCACCTCAGAAGCTAAATACGCGCTTATACGGGGCGATATGCGCCCTCTAAGGCTTTTCCCTCTTAAACCGTATGATCGCTAAAAATAAGCTTCACAGAATCACGATTCACGGTTTTAGACATTCTCACGCATCGATCCTTTTTGAAGCAGGCGCATCCATTAAAGAAGTACAAGCCCGTTTAGGTCACAAAGAAATTCAAACGACTATGAACATCTATACACATGTCACGAAAACCGCAAAAGAAAAAACGGCCGAAACATTTAAAAAGTACATGGAATTATGAGAAATTCATTTAAACGTGGTCAAAATGTGGTCAAAAATCATTTTAAAGCAAAAAACAAGCCCTCTTCCGAGTAACCGGATGAGGGCTTGAACGTTGGTATATTAACGTTTTGAGAACTGAGGTGCACGGCGTGCGCCTTTAAGTCCGTATTTTTTACGTTCTTTCATACGTGCGTCACGAGTCAGTAGACCGGCACGTTTTAGAGTTGAACGGTATTCCGGATCTGCTTCAAGCAAAGCGCGGGCGATACCGTGACGGATTGCTCCGGATTGACCGGATAAGCCGCCTCCATGAACGTTTACTAAAACGTCATAAGTACCAGCTGTTTCAGTCAAATTTAATGGTTGTTTGATATCTTCGATTAGAGCTGCAGATGGGATGTGCTCGCTGATTTCACGATTATTCACGATGATACGGCCTTCTCCTGGAACTAAACGCACACGCGCTACAGAGCTTTTACGACGGCCAGTACCGTAATATTGAACCTGTGCCAAATTGGTAACCTCCTTTTTAATTAACCGCGAAGTTCGTAAACTTCAGGTTTTTGTGCTTGGTGTGGATGCTCAGAACCACGGTATACGTTCAATTTTTTGAACATTTGACGACCTAGAGAACCTTTTGGAAGCATGCCTTTGATCGCAAGTTCAAGCATTTTCTCAGGGTAGTTTGTACGCATTTCAAGAGCAGTTCTTGATTTTAAACCGCCTGGATGTTGAGTGTGACGGTAGTAGATTTTGTCCGTTAACTTTTTACCAGTTAACTCGATTTTTTCAGCGTTGATGATGATCACATGATCTCCAGTGTCAACGTGTGGTGTGTAAGTTGGTTTATGTTTTCCGCGAAGGATAGATGCAACTTCTGTAGAAAGACGTCCTAGCGTCTTGCCAGCAGCATCAACAACTAACCACTTGCGTTCAATATTACTTGCGTTAGCCATAGGTGTTGTACGCATTAAATTTCCCTCCTAAATAAATCTGCCATTTTCAATAAACTTCAATTACGTTCTATTTCAAAACACAATAAGTTTCCGGGGCTTATCGTGGGGTTGAAATACATACCATATGATATCTTATAACTTTCTGTACTCTCTGTCAAGAAAATGTTACACCTGGTTTAGTTGTCATAGATAACACGCCATAAATACAAGCCGTGCGCCGGTGCAGTGCGCCCTGCGGCATCGCGGCTTCTGGCAAGAATCATCTTTTCAATGTCTCCAGGGGAAAATTTTCCGGTTCCTACATCAAGAAGCGTGCCGGCAATGATTCTAACCATGTTATACAAAAATCCGCTGCCCACAATCCTCATCTGCAGTCCGTCCCCTGTGTCAGACCATTCGAGTTCATAGACCGTTCTAACTTTGTCCTTCACTTCGGTTTTGGTTGCACAAAAGCTTGTGAAATCATGGGTTCCAACCAGAAAGCGGGAGGCTTCTTGGACTTTTTCCATATCAAGGTCATACGGAACATGGTATGCATAGTGGCGTTTAAAAACGTCCGGATGTCTGCCCCTGTAAATCATATACCGGTATTCTTTTCTTTTTGCAGAAAACCTCGCATGAAATTGATCATCGACAGCTTCCGCATTGTGGACCGATATATCATCAGGCAGCAGGGCATTCAAAGCATACGGCCATTTCGCCTCAGGGATGGATAGCGGACTGTCAAAATGAATCGTCTGTCCGACCGCGTGAACGCCGCTGTCGGTGCGCCCGGATGAAACGACAGGAATACGCTCCTTCGCTTTATGGAGCGTTTGCAGCGCTTTTTCAAGCTCATCCTGCACCGTTCTTTGACCAGGCTGCACTTGGTAGCCGTAAAAAAGGTGTCCGTCATATGAAATCGTACACTTCATTCTCATCGTCTATCACCTAAGTCCGCAATAAAATTAGCAATACGCCAAGACCAGCTAAAATGAGGAGCACGGAAGTATCCTTCCATTTCCACGTCAGCTGCCTGTATTTTGTACGGCCTTCCCCTCCCCTGTATCCTCGCGCCTCCATCGCAGTTGCAAGCTCTTCGGCTCTTTTAAAGGCACTGACAAACAGCGGAACAAGAAGAGGAACGATCGCTTTGACACGTTCTTTGACCGGGCCGTTCGTAAAATCAACGCCTCTTGCCATTTGCGCTTTCATGATCTTATCCGTCTCTTCGAGCAGAGTCGGTATAAATCTGAGGGAGATGGACATCATGAGAGCGAGTTCATGAACGGGAAGCTTTAATTTTTTAAACGGACCGAGCAAATGCTCCAAACCATCGGTCACTTCGATTGGAGTCGTCGTCAATGTTAAAATCGTTGTGATCATGATGAGGTAAACAAAGCGCAGCGAAATAAAAATCCCTTGAACAAGCCCCTGCTCATAAATTTTAAACAAGCCGAGATCGGCGAGAAGCGGCCCTTCCCTTGTCATAAAAATATGAAGCAGAAACGTAAACAGCACAATCCAGAACACGGGCTTCATCCCTTTTAAAAGGAATCGCACCGGAACGCCCGACAAAGCTGCGGCTGCGACCGTAAACAGGCCGAGCAGTGCATATGTTTCCGTATTATTCGCGAAAAAAACGATAAAGACAAAAAGGAAAATGGTTAACAGCTTTGTACGCGGATCAAGCCGGTGAATGATCGATGTCCCGGGTACATATTTGCCGATAATGATATTGTCCATCATAGGGCATTTTCCTCCTGAAAAAGAGCTTTAATTTCGGAGGCTGCTTCTTCAATCGTCAAGATCGGCGCTTTGAACGTAATGCCCAGCGTTTCTTCAAGACGTTTTTGGAATTTAATCGTTTCCGGCAAATCAAGCCCAAAGGCAGCGATATCGTCTTTCCTTGAAAAAAGCTCCCGCGGCGTCCCTTTTGCTTTGACCGTGCCTTTATGCATCACAATCAGTTCATCTGCATACGCCGCCGCATCTTCCATACTGTGGGTGACGAGAATCGTCGTCAGATTCCTCTGCTTATGGAGGCTGTAGAACATGTCCATGATCTCTTTGCGGCCTCTTGGGTCAAGCCCTGCCGTCGGTTCATCGAGGACGAGAACCTCCGGCTCCATCGCCAGCACTCCCGCAATGGCCACGCGGCGCATTTGCCCGCCGCTTAGTTCAAACGGGGACCTGTCGGACAGCTCCTCATCCAAACCTACAAGCTTCAGCATTTCCCTCGCCTTTTCTTCCGCCTTCTCCCGGCTCATGCCGAAATTGATCGGGCCGAATGAAATGTCCTTTAAAATTGTTTCTTCAAACAGCTGATGTTCAGGAAACTGAAAGACAATCCCGACCTTTTTCCGCAAAGCTTTTAAGTGTTTATTCTTTTTGCCTGCTTCGAGAACGTCCCCGCCGAGGCGTATCTGTCCTTTTGTCGGTTTTAAAAGCCCGTTCAGGTGCTGAAGCAACGTCGATTTTCCCGATCCTGTATGGCCGATCACTGCGACATAGCTTCCTTCTTTAATCACGGCGTTGACATCATAGATCGCAAGGCGTTCAAAAGGCGTTTTCATCTGGTATCGGTGCTCTACATCTTTGATTTCAATGTCCATAGCTCATTCACCAATCCTTCTTGTGTCAGATGATCGCCTTTCAAAGCCAGACCGCTTTCCTTCAGCATTTGGCTGAGCTGAAAAGAAAAAGGCAAATCAAGCCCGATTTTTATCAGGTCTTGATTCAGACGAAAGACTTCCTGCGGTGTGCCTTCGGCAAATTTTCTTCCGCCGTTCATGACGATGATCCGGTCGGCCTTAGCAGCTTCGTTTAAGTCATGTGTAATCGAAATGACCGTAACCATTCCCTGGTCTTTCAGCCTTCTGACCGTATCCAGCACTTCTTCCCGTCCCATCGGGTCGAGCATGGAAGTCGCCTCGTCGAGAATCATGATGTCAGGACGGGCGGCAAGCACTCCCGCAATCGCAACACGCTGCTTTTGCCCTCCAGAGAGATGGTGCGGCTCTTGATCGAGAAATTCTTGCATGTTCACCTGTTGAACGGCCCAATCCACCCTTTCCACCATGTCTTCTCTTGGAACTCCGTTGTTTTCTAAACCAAAAGCCACATCATCGCGAACGGTTGTCCCGACAAATTGGTTATCCGGATTTTGAAACACCATGCCGATTTTTTTTCGGACATCCCAGACCGTCTCTTCCGTCAGCTGAATACCGCCGACTTCAATCGATCCTTCGTCAGGCAGGATCAGTCCGTTTAAAGCACGGGCGAGCGTCGACTTCCCTGAGCCGTTGTGACCTACGATCGCAAGCCATTCTCCTTTCGACACTTGGAAAGATACATGATCAAGCGCAGGCCTGTCCGCATCTTTCTGGTAGCGAAACGTGATATCCTCTGCAGCTATTAATCGATCTTGATTCATTTGCCCGTCCGGCCTCCTCTCCTCTAAAGCTCTGCTTTTCTGACTATTCTTTTATCATAGAAAATTCCCCGGTATCTAAAAAAAGGGCATAGATCCAGTTAAAAACTGTCCCGCCCTTCTTTAGACACACAAAATATGTGATTAAACCAATTCGATGATAGCCATTGGTGCTCCGTCACCACGGCGAGGACCAAGCTTCATAATACGTGTGTATCCGCCTTGGCGCTCTTCATAACGAGGTGCTACATCAGAGAAAAGTTTTTGGAGTGCATCTTGGTCTTTCTCTGCATCTGCAACCTCATTGCGGATGTATGCAGCTGCTTGGCGGCGTGCGTGTAAATCTCCGCGCTTGCCAAGTGTAATCATTTTTTCTACAACAGAGCGAAGTTCTTTCGCGCGAGCTTCTGTTGTTTCGATTCTCTCGTTGATGATCAAGTCTGTTGTAAGATCACGCAGCATTGCTTTACGCTGTGCACTAGTGCGTCCTAGTTTTCTGTATGACATGTGGTGTCCCCTCCTTTATTGAAATACTCGATCTGAAATAAAAAACACACGAAAATCCTAGTTCACATGGAAACTAGTCAATCGTCTTTGCGAAGGCCAAGTCCAAGTTCTTCAAGTTTCGCTTTTACTTCTTCAAGCGACTTGCGACCCAGGTTGCGAACTTTCATCATATCTTCTTCAGTTTTGTTCGCAAGTTCTTGAACTGTATTGATTCCCGCACGCTTCAAGCAGTTGTAAGAACGGACTGAAAGATCGAGCTCTTCAATAGTCATTTCAAGAACTTTTTCTTTTTGGTCCTCTTCTTTTTCAACCATGATTTCAGCATGCTGAGCTTCGTCGGTCAAACCGACAAAAATATTAAGGTGTTCAGTCAAAATCTTTGAACCAAGCGCAATTGCTTCTTTTGGTCCAGTGCTTCCATCTGTCCATACGTCAAGCGTAAGTTTGTCATAGTTTGTAATCTGACCCACACGAGTATTCTCAACTTGATATGTTACACGAGAAACAGGTGTAAAGATGGAATCAATCGGGATGACCCCAATTGGCTGATCGTCTCTCTTATTCGAGTCAGCTGGTGTATACCCGCGACCTCTTTGAGCGGTTAAGCGAACTCGAAAACTCGCATTTTGGCCAAGAGTCGCAATGTGAAGATCAGGATTCAAAATCTCAACATCACTGTCGTGGGTAATATCAGCAGCTGTTACAACTCCTTCACCCTGTACATCAATCTCAAGCGTCTTCTCTTCTTCAGAGTAGATTTTCAGTGCAAGTTTTTTAATGTTTAAGATAATCGTTGTAACATCTTCAACGACGCCTTCGATCGTCGAGAATTCATGCAGTACACCATCTATTTGGATCGATGTTACAGCGGCACCAGGGAGTGAGGATAAAAGGATACGACGTAAGGAGTTACCCAAAGTTGTACCATATCCACGCTCAAGTGGCTCTACGACAAATTTACCATACTTGGCATCGTCGCTGATTTCAACCGTTTCGATTTTTGGTTTTTCAATCTCGATCATTTCATAAAACCCTCCTTCAAAACGTCGAAACCCCGGAAAGAATTTCTCTGATTCTATCCGAAATTCCCCATTGTTTAGTCCCGTATGTGCTCAGGCAACGAGTGTGCATTCGTTTTATAAATTAACTGTATCATAACCCATTATTGACAGGGACACAAAATCTATACAAACAAATTACACGCGGCGACGTTTTGGCGGACGGCATCCGTTATGAGGAACAGGCGTTACGTCTCTGATTGCTGTAACTTCCAGTCCAGCAGCTTGAAGTGCACGAATTGCAGCTTCACGGCCAGAACCAGGTCCTTTTACAGTAACTTCAAGAGTTTTAAGTCCATGTTCGATAGAACCTTTAGCAGCTGTTTCAGCGGCCATTTGCGCAGCAAACGGAGTGGATTTTTTAGAACCTTTAAATCCAAGAGATCCGGCGCTTGACCAAGAAAGAGCATTACCATGAACATCTGTGATAGTAACAATCGTGTTGTTGAAAGTTGAACGGATATGAGCAATTCCAGATTCAATATTCTTTTTCACGCGGCGTTTACGCGTGTTTGTTTTACGAGCAGCAGCCATTGTTTAATTACCTCCCTTGCTTATTTTTTCTTGTTAGCTACAGTACGACGCGGACCTTTACGAGTACGCGCGTTATTTTTAGTATTTTGACCGCGAACAGGCAATCCGCGACGATGACGAATTCCGCGGTAGCTTCCGATTTCGATCAGACGTTTGATGTTAAGAGACACTTCACGGCGAAGGTCACCTTCAACTTTCAATTTGTCAATCACGTCACGGATTTTACCAAGTTCTTCTTCAGTCAAATCACGAACGCGAGTATCTTCAGAAACTCCAGCTTCTTTTAAGATTTGCTGAGCCGTTGTACGACCGATTCCAAAGATGTATGTTAATGAAATAACAACACGTTTATCACGTGGGATATCTACACCAGCAATACGAGCCATCTCTCTCGCACCTCCTTAAAAATTATCCTTGTTTTTGTTTATGCTTTGGATTTTCACAGATCACCATTACTTTTCCTTTTCTGCGAATGACCTTACATTTTTCACAGATCGGTTTAACTGATGGTCTCACTTTCATGTGTTTCCAACCTCCTTCAATTTCCGGAGTGCTTTATTTGTAACGGTACGTAATTCTACCACGAGTTAAGTCATATGGAGATAATTCTACCGTAACTTTGTCTCCAGGTAAAATGCGAATGAAGTGCATGCGGATTTTACCAGATACGTGAGCCAAAACCGTATGACCATTCTCAAGTTCAACTTTGAACATTGCGTTTGGCAGCGTTTCGACTACAGTACCTTCCACTTCAATTACATCGTCTTTCGCCATTCAAGTGTTCTCCCTTCTTCAAATCAGTAACTTGCTCTCTGACAAATTTCAAAAGAGAAAATCTCAATTTTCCGTTTGTCACACGCCCTGTTTCGTTTATACTGTTCTGAACTTCCGGAGATACGCAATCATAAAAGGTTAAATGATTGATATTCTTTTTCTTAGGAGAATGAAATTTACGCTTTTCTCCGTCTGCTACCAGCACATGATGATGATCGACTATATCAATAACAACTGCGTATTGGTTCATTTCGCGGCCTCTTGCTATGCGTACGAACTGTCCAATTTCAGGTGTTTTCCGATACATCTCATTTCACCTAGGCTTTTGTCAGTATCTCAAAACCGGCTTCCGTTATGGCAATCGTGTGTTCAAAGTGAGCACACTTCTTCCCGTCCACAGTTACAACCGTCCAGTTGTCAGCCAATGTTTTGACATAGCGTGTGCCTGCATTAACCATCGGCTCAATGGCCAGGACCATGCCAGGCTTTAAACGCGGGCCTTTGTTCGGCGGACCGTAGTGAGGAATTTGCGGATCCTCATGAAGATCCTGCCCTACCCCGTGTCCTACATATTCCCTGACGACTGAAAATTGTTCGCTTTCGACATACGTTTGAATTGCGTGGGAAATATTCGACAAACGTTCTCCCGGTTTTGCTTCCTTCAAGCCTCTATATAAAGACTCCTCTGTCACATCCAGCAGCTTTTGATCATCATCGCTAATCGTACCCACTGGATAAGTCCATGCAGAGTCACCATGATAACCGTTCAGCTTCGCACCGATATCGATGCTGATGATGTCTCCGTCGCGAAGGACCCGTTTTCCCGGAATACCGTGCACGAGTTCTTCGTTGACCGAAACGCAAATGCTCCCGCGAAAACCATTATACCCTTTAAAAGACGGGATTGCACCTTGCTTTGTAATAAAACGTTCGGCAATTTGATCCAGTTCTTTTGTCGAGATGCCGGGTTTAATGTGCTTTTTCAGCTCCTGATGAGTTAAAGCGACAATTCTTCCGGCTTCCCGCATGATTTCGATTTCTCGGGGAGTTTTACAAATAATCATTTGTCCAGGCCTCCGAGAAGCTCCTTTATATCAGCGTAAACTTCATTGATGTGCTTCTGCCCGTCAATGTTTACGAGATATCCTTTATCCGCATAGAAATCGAGTAAAGGCTGGGTTTGCTTCATGTTGACCTCTAACCGTGTAGATACAGTAGCTTCATTATCGTCTTCACGCTGATAAAGCTCTCCTCCACACTTGTCGCATACATTTTCTTTCGCAGGCGGATTAAAGACTAAATGATAAGTTGCACCGCAGTTTCTGCAGATTCTGCGTCCTGTCAGACGTTCCATCAATGCATCTTTATCGACTTGAATGTTGATGACATGGTCAATCGACTTGCCAAGTCCTTTAAGAATTTCCTCAAGTGCTTCAGCTTGAGCGACTGTTCTCGGAAATCCGTCCAGAAGAAAACCTCCGTCACAATCATTCTTGCCAAGTCTCTCCCTGACAATACCAATTGTCACTTCATCCGGAACAAGCTCACCTTTATCAATGTATGATTTGGCTTCGAGTCCCAGATCCGTTTCTTCTTTCATCGCAGCGCGGAACATGTCTCCTGTTGAGATATGAGGTATCCCAAAATCTTCAACAATCCGTTCAGCCTGTGTCCCTTTACCGGCCCCAGGCAGTCCCATTAAGACTAAGTTCATTTCGGATTCCCCGTCCTCTCTATTTTAGAGGGAATGGGCGCGCCCCATTTCCTCTAGTGCTTCATAAATCCACGATAGTTTCGTTTTACCAGCTGGCTTTCAAGCTGCTTCATTGTTTCAAGTGCAACCCCGATGACAATCAGCAAACTTGTTCCACCAATTTGTGCAGATGAAGGCAGCCCAGCAATATTAACGAACAAGACAGGAAGAATGGCAATCACGGCCAAGAATATGGAGCCTACAAATGTAAGTCGATACAAAATGCTCGTAATTCTATCTTGAGTCATTTTTCCTGGACGAACTCCCGGAATATAGCCACCTTGTTTTTTAAGATTATCGGCCATTTGCTCAGGGTTTACCTGCACAAATGCATAGAAATAGGTAAAGGCGATGATCAACGCCGCATAAACTCCCATTCCGACCGGATGCGTGTAATCAAACGTTTTTTGAATCCAATTCGTGACGTCATTGGTACCAAAAAATGTTGCCACGGTCCGCGGAGTGGTGATAAATGCTACTGCAAAGATAACCGGAATAACTCCCGCCGGGTTAACCTTCAGCGGCAAGTGTGTAGACTGGCCGCCAGGAACCGGTGAACGGCCTGAACCTTTCGCATATTGAATTGAGATTTTTCTAACTGCCTGTTGGATGAAAATAACGCCAACGACAATCGCCAAAATCGCAACCAATATAACGACAACCTTTATGATTTGCAAGAATAACTGATCTCCAGCATCTACAAACTGCTGAGCGTAGATCTGATTAATCGTCTGCGGAATGCCGGCAACGATACCGGCGAAGATGATAATGGATATTCCGTTACCAACTCCATGAGACGTAATTTGTTCTCCCAGCCACATTAAAAAAGCAGTTCCAGCAGTTAGTACAACCGCAATAAGCAAATAAGTACCGACTCCAGGGTTTGTAATCAACGCGCCGCCGGCCATGTTGTTAAACCCGTAAGACATACCTAAAGCCTGGATAAATCCAAGAACGATTGTGAAGTACCTTGTGAACTGTGCTAGTTTTCGGCGACCAACTTCTCCTTGCTTAGACCATTCGGTAAACTTCGGCACAACATCCATCTGCAGGAGCTGAATGATGATTGAAGCTGTGATGTAAGGCATGATTCCCATCGCAAGAATGGAGAAGTTGAACAATGCACCGCCGCCAAATGTGTTTAGAATCCCAAATACGCTCATTTGATCCTGTGCCTTTAAAACTTCTGTGTTTACATGCGGCACAGGAATGAACGAACCGAGACGAAAGACGATAAGCATTAAAAGAGTGAAGATAATCTTATTCCGAATATCCTTCACACGCATAAAATTGGAGATTGTCTTAAACAAGTTAGATCACCTCAGCTGTACCGCCAGCAGCCTCAATTGCTTGTTTAGCAGAAGCGGAGAATTTATTGGCTTTAACAGTTAATTTCTTTTCTAATTGACCGTCGCCAAGAATTTTCACTCCAGATTTCAACTTGCTGATTACACCTGTTTCTAAAAGAAGTTCAGGAGTAACTTCCGTCCCTTCTGCAAAGCTGTTGAGTTTGTCTAGGTTGACTACAGCGAAATCCTTGCGGTTGATGTTTGTGAAACCGCGTTTAGGAAGACGTTGGAACAAAGGCATTTGTCCACCCTCGAATCCAGGACGTACACCGCCGCCAGAACGAGCGTTTTGACCTTTATGACCTTTACCTGCTGTTTTACCGTTACCAGAACCAATACCACGACCTACGCGGTTGCGCGTTTTACGTGAACCTTCTGCGGGCTTTAATTCATGAAGTTTCATTTGGACACCTCCTTAGCCTATCGTTTATTTTTAAAGTTCTTTAACAGAAACTAAATGAGATACTTTGTTAACCATACCGCGGATTGCAGCGTTGTCTTCATGAACGACAGTTTGGTTTGTTTTCTTTAAACCGAGCGTTCTTACAGTAATACGCTGATCTTCCGGGCGTCCGATTACACTGCGTTTGAGGGTAATTTCTAATTTAGCCATTAATGTTCCCTCCTTATCCTAACAGTTCTTCTACAGATTTTCCACGAAGCTTCGCAACGTCCTCAGCGCGTTTCAGCTCGCTTAAACCTTGGACTGTTGCACGGATCATGTTGATCGGTGTGTTAGAACCTAAAGACTTAGAAAGGATATCAGCTACACCTGCAAGCTCAAGTACCGCACGTACTGGGCCTCCAGCGATAACTCCCGTACCTTCAGAAGCAGGTTTTAACAAGATGTTTCCTGCACCGAAACGTCCGATGATTTCGTGTGGAATTGTAGTTCCAACCATTGGTACTTCGATCAAATTCTTTTTCGCATCTTCAACAGCTTTGCGGATCGCTTCTGGTACTTCTTGTGCTTTACCAGTACCGAATCCTACGTGTCCGTTTTTGTCACCGACAACGACTAGAGCTGCGAAGCGGAAACGACGACCACCTTTAACAACTTTCGCTACGCGGTTAACGGTAACTAAGCGTTCTTCTAACTCTAATTTGCTTGGGTCAATACGACGCATATTCATATGTCCCTCCTTCTTTTATTAAAATTCTAATCCAGCTTCGCGTGCAGCATCAGCCAATGCTTTTACACGTCCATGATAAAGGTAACCGCCACGGTCGAACACGACATTTGTGATACCTTTTTCAGAAGCGCGTTTTGCAACAAGCTCGCCAACTTTTGCAGCCGCAGACGTATCGCTGCCATTTTCAGCGTTAAAGTCTTTATCAAGAGTTGATGCACTCACAAGTGTAACACCGTTCACGTCATCGATCACTTGTGCGTAAATATGTTTGTTTGAACGGAAAACATTTAGACGAGGTCTCTCAGGGGTTCCTGAAAGCTTCGCGCGAACACGACCGTGTCTTTTAAGACGTGCAGCATTCTTGCTTGTTTTCGTAATCATCTGGGTCACTCCTTTCTCACATTAAGCGGTTTTACTTAGCAGATTTACCTTCTTTACGACGAACCATTTCTCCTTCATAGCGGATCCCTTTGCCTTTGTAAGGTTCTGGAGAACGTACAGCGCGAATGTTTGCAGCAGTAGCTCCAACACGCTCTTTATCTGTACCTTTTACAACCACTTTTGTTTGAGATGGAACTTCGATTTCAATTCCGTTTTCAGGAACGATTTCTACAGGGTGAGAGTATCCAACGTTCAAAACAAGTTTGTTTCCGGATTTAGAAGCACGGTAACCGACACCGACTAATTCCAAACCTCTTTCAAAACCTTTAGATACACCTTCAACCATGTTTCCGATGATGCTGCGAGTTGTGCCATGCAGCGCACGGTGTTCTTTATTATCTGAAGGACGCTCTACAGTAAGTACATTGTCCTCAATTTTAATCTTCATATCAGGATGAAACGTACGAGTTAATTCTCCTTTTGGTCCTTTCACGGTTACAGTGTTGTCGTTCAGAGTAACTGTAACGCCTGAAGGAATCTCAAGTAGCTTCTTACCTACACGAGACATACCAAACACCTCCATTCATGTTAAACTTCTTACCAAACGTATGCTAATACTTCTCCGCCAGCCTGTTTAGCGCGGGCTTCTTTATCTGTTAACACACCTTGTGATGTAGAAAGAATTGCGATTCCAAGTCCGTTCAGTACGCGAGGCACTTCGTTTGACTTAGCGTAAACGCGCAGACCTGGTTTGCTGATTCTCTTAAGGCCAGTGATGACACGCTCGTTGTTTTGTCCGTATTTCAAGAAAACACGGATGATACCTTGCTTGTTATCTTCAATGAATTCTACGTCACGGATGAAACCTTCTCTTTTCAAGATTTCAGCGATTTCTCTTTTCAACTTCGAAGCAGGAATTTCGAGCTTCTCATGACGTACCATGTTTGCATTACGAATTCGAGTCAGCATATCTGCAATCGGATCTGTCATAACCATTATTTAATAACCTCCTTCCCATAAACGGGGATTACCAGCTGGCTTTTTTAACGCCAGGAATTTGTCCTTTATATGCAAGTTCACGGAAACAAATACGGCAAAGTTTAAATTTACGAATAACAGAGTGCGGACGGCCGCAGCGTTCGCAGCGAGTGTACTCTTGTACTTTAAACTTCGGTGTGCGTTTTTGTTTCGCAATCATTGACTTTTTAGCCACGATTTCGCCTCCCTTTCATTGATTATTTCTGGAATGGCATACCTAATTGAGTTAACAGTTCACGAGCTTCTTCATCAGTGTTGGCAGTCGTTACGATAACGATGTCCATACCGCGAACTTTAGTTACCTTATCATAGTCAATTTCAGGGAAGATCAGCTGTTCTTTGATTCCTAGTGTGTAGTTTCCGCGACCGTCAAAAGATTTTTTTGAAATTCCGCGGAAGTCACGAACACGTGGTAAAGAAACAGAAATTAGTTTATCAAGGAAATCGTACATGCGCTCTCCGCGAAGAGTTACTTTCGCACCGATTGGCATTCCTTCACGAAGACGGAATCCAGCAATAGATTTCTTCGCACGAGTAACGACAGGTTTCTGACCAGCGATAAACGTTAGTTCTTCAACAGCGCTATCGATAGCTTTAGCGTTTTGAACAGCGTCACCAACACCCATGTTGATTACGATTTTTTCAATTTTAGGCACTTGCATCACAGATTTGTATTCGAACTTTTTCATTAATGCAGGTGTAATGTCTTTATTGTACTTTTCTTTAAGGCGGTTCATGAGATAGACCTCCCTTCCTTTATTACTAGTTATCTAGAACTTGCCCAGATTTTTTTGCAATACGAACTTTTTTGCCATTTTCCACTTTGTATCCTACGCGAGTCACTTCACCTGTTTTAGGATCGAGCGGCATTACGTTTGACACATGAATTGGCGCCTCTTGATTTAAAATTCCGCCTTGAGGGTTAGCTTGAGTCGGCTTTGAGTGCTTCTTCACCATGTTGACACCCTCAACGATTACGCGGTCTTTTTTAGGGAAAGCTGCAAGGATCACACCTTGTTTCCCTTTGTCTTTACCAGAGATAACCATTACTTTATCGCCTTTTTTAACATGCATCCTGATCGCACCTCCTTAGTCCGGCATTGATATCATTAAAGTACTTCTGGAGCTAGAGAAACAATTTTCATGAAGTTGTTATCACGAAGTTCACGTGCTACAGGTCCGAAGATACGAGTTCCGCGCGGGCTTTTGTCGTCACGGATGATAACACATGCATTCTCATCGAATTTGATGTAAGATCCGTCATTTCTGCGCGCGCCGCTCTTAGAACGTACGATTACAGCTCTTACGACCTCACCTTTTTTGACAACGCCTCCTGGTGTTGCTTGTTTAACCGTGCAAACAATGACATCACCAATGTTAGCTGTTTTGCGTCCAGAACCACCAAGCACCTTGATTGTTAATACTTCACGGGCACCAGAGTTATCAGCTACTTTTAAACGAGTCTCTTGTTGAATCATTATTTGTTACCTCCCTTCGGAAAAAGGTTTCCGAACTTTATTAGATAATAACAGCTTCTTCGACAACTTCAACTAGACGAAAACGTTTAGTCGCAGATAATGGACGAGTTTCCATGATCTTTACGATGTCTCCGATTTTAGCTTGGTTATTTTCATCATGTGCTTTGAATTTTTTAGAGTACTTTACGCGTTTACCGTAGAGTGAATGTTTTTTGTAAGTTTCTACAACAACAGTAATGGTTTTATCCATTTTGTCAGAAACAACACGTCCTTGGTAGACTTTGCGCTGATTGCGTTCGCTCATGTTTTAGAGAACCTCCCTCCGGAATTATTTGTTGGCAGCAATTTCTCTTTCCCGAATCACAGTTTTCATGCGCGCGATTGACTTGCGCACTTCACGAATGCGAGCAGTGTTTTCAAGTTGTCCTGTCGCTAATTGAAAGCGAAGATTGAAAAGTTCTTCTTTAAGAGACTTTACTTTTTGTTCAATTTCAGCAGTGGTAAGGTCACGAATTTCATTAGCTTTCATTTGATTCACCACCAATTTCTTCACGTTTTACGAACTTCGTTTTAATTGGCAATTTGTGAGATGCAAGACGAAGAGCTTCACGAGCGACTTCCTCAGACACACCAGAAATTTCAAATAAAACTTTGCCCGGTTTTACAACAGCTACCCATCCTTCAGGAGCACCTTTACCGGAACCCATCCGAACCTCTAGAGGCTTAGCTGTATAAGGCTTAGAAGGGAAAATTTTGATCCAAACTTTACCGCCACGTTTCATGTAACGAGTCATTGCGATACGCGCAGCTTCGATTTGACGGTTTGTAATCCAAGAAGCTTCTTGAGCCTGGATGCCGTATTCACCGAAATGCACTTCAGAGCCGCCTTTTGCACGGCCGCGCATTTTTCCGCGATGCTCTCTGCGATATTTAACGCGTTTTGGCATTAACATATTATTTTCCTCCTTCCTCAGTTTTCTTCTTAGTAGGAAGAACCTCTCCACGATAGATCCAGACTTTTACACCAAGCTTGCCGTAAGTTGTGTCAGCTTCAGATGTAGCATAGTCGATGTCTGCACGAAGTGTGTGCAATGGAACAGTTCCTTCACTGTAGTATTCAGAACGAGCGATGTCAGCGCCGCCAAGACGACCGGAAACCATTGTTTTAACTCCTTGTGCACCAGCGCGCATTGTGCGTTGGATTTGTTGCTTTTGCGCACGACGGAAAGAGATACGGTTTTCCAATTGACGAGCAATGTTATCAGCAACTAGCTGAGCATCAAGATCAGCTCTTTTGATTTCAAGAATGTTAATGTGTACACGCTTGCCAGTAAGGCTGTTAAGGGCTTTGCGAAGCGCTTCTACTTCAGAACCGCCTTTACCGATAACCATACCAGGCTTAGCTGTGTGGATCGTAATATTTACACGGTTTGCCGCACGCTCGATTTCCACTTTAGAAACAGAAGCGTCAGACAGGCGTTGATTAATAAATTCACGGATTTTCAGATCTTCGTGAAGGAAGTCAGCGTAATCTTTGCCAGCGTACCACTTAGATTCCCAATCACGTATAACACCAATACGAAGACCGACTGGATTTACCTTTTGACCCACGAGTTATCCCTCCTTCTTTTCTGATACAACGATAGTAATGTGGCTCGTACGTTTGTTGATTTGGCTTGCACGTCCCATAGCGCGCGGACGGAATCTTTTCAACGTAGGGCCTTCGTTCACGTAAGCTTGAGTAACAACCAGGTTGTTTGCATCCATTTCGTAGTTGTGCTCAGCGTTAGCGATAGCAGATTTTAAAACTTTTTCAATAATCGGGGAAGCAGCTTTTGGCGTAAGGTTTAAGATCGATACTGCTTCACCTACTTGCTTGCCTCGAATCAGGTCCATTACTAGACGTGCCTTACGAGGAGCAATACGGACTGTTCTTGCGACAGCTTTAGCTTGTTGCATTTAAAAGCCTCCTCTCATTAGCGTCTTGTTTTTTTGTCATCACTAGCATGACCTTTGTAAGTGCGTGTCGGTGCGAATTCACCCAACTTGTGACCTACCATATCTTCAGAGATGTAAACAGGCACATGTTTGCGTCCATCATAGACTGCGATTGTGTGACCGATAAATTGCGGGAAAATAGTAGAACGGCGAGACCAAGTTTTCACAACTTGTTTCTTATCCGCTTCATTTAATTTCTCGATTTTTGTCATTAGATGATCATCGACAAATGGTCCTTTTTTTAAGCTGCGAGCCATTTTGGAACCTCCCTTCGTGATTGCACTACGGTCCGATATGAACCGTAGACAACCCCGTTATTTATTTTTACGACGACGTACGATGAATTTATCTGATTTGTTCTTTTTCTTACGAGTTTTGAATCCAAGAGTTGGTTTACCCCATGGAGACATAGGTGATTTACGTCCGATCGGAGCGCGTCCTTCACCACCACCGTGCGGGTGATCGTTAGGGTTCATAACAGAACCGCGAACTGTAGGACGGATGCCTTTCCAGCGTGAACGTCCTGCTTTACCGATGTTGATCAGTTCGTGCTGTTCGTTACCTACTTGACCGATAGAAGCGCGGCAAGCAGAAAGAATCATGCGAACTTCACCGGAGTTCAGACGTACAAGAACGTATTTTCCTTCTTTACCAAGAACTTGAGCAGATGTACCAGCTGAACGTACAAGCTGTCCGCCTTTTCCAGGTTTCAATTCAATGTTGTGCACGACTGTACCAACAGGGATGTTGATCAGTGGAAGTGCGTTACCTACTTTAATGTCAGCTTCTGGTCCTGACATGATTTCAGTTCCTACTTGAAGGCCCTTAGGAGCCAGGATGTAGCGTTTTTCTCCGTCTACATAGTTAATTAGAGCAATGTTAGCTGAACGGTTTGGATCGTACTCAACTGTAGCAACGCGTCCAGGTATACCATCTTTATCGCGTTTGAAGTCGATAATACGGTATTGGCGTTTATGTCCGCCGCCTTGATGACGTACAGTTAATTTACCTTGGTTGTTGCGTCCGCCTTTTTTGTGAAGC
This sequence comes from Bacillus sp. JZ34, assembly GCF_053903205.1. NCBI lineage: Bacteria > Bacillati > Bacillota > Bacilli > Caryophanales > Bacillaceae > Bacillus > Bacillus sp. JZ34. The sequence continues at coordinate 4,256,831 of NZ_CP096403.1, forward strand.
GGGGCAAGCAAGGATTTTTCCGGCTGATCTGTCGTGATTTCCGCGAAATCAGACGTAGTCATGCCGCGACGTCCGTTAGAGGTCGGTTTGTACTTTTTAATCGCCATTTTGAATTTCCCTCCTTCTTTTTACAAGTGATTAAGCTTCAAAAATTTCGATTTCTTTGCTGTCTTCAGTAAGCTTAACAATCGCTTTTCTGCGTTTGTTTGTCATACCAGAGTAGCGGCCGACACGTTTGAATTTCCCTTTGTAGTTCATGATGTTGACTTTTTCAACTTTCACTCCAAAGATTTGCTCAACAGCGTCTTTCACTTCTGTTTTGTTAGCTCTTACGTCTACTTCAAACGTATATTTTTTCTCAGTCATTAAATCAGCAGAACGTTCAGTAATGACGGGGCGCTTTAGAACATCACGAGGATCTTTCATTATGCAAGCACCTCCTCTACTTTTTCAACCGCTGCTTTCGTGATCACAAGCTTCTCATGACCGACAACATCGAGGACGTTGATTCCGTTAGCTTCAACAACAGTAACTCCTGGAAGGTTACGAGCAGATAGTTCAACTGTCTCGTTTGTATCCGCAGTTACGATTAAAGCTTTCTTCTCGATAGACAGACCTTTAAGGATAGCTGCCATTTCTTTTGTTTTAACCGCATCAAGATTAAGATCTTCAAGAACGATCAAGTTGTTGTCATTCACTTTAGAAGACAATGCTGATTTGATAGCCAAGCGGCGAACTTTTTTCGGTAATTTATATGCATAGCTGCGTGGTGTAGGACCGAATACGATACCACCTCCGCGCCATTGCGGTGAACGGATAGATCCCTGACGAGCACGGCCGGTACCTTTTTGACGCCAAGGTTTGCGACCTCCGCCACGTACTTCCGAACGATTTTTTACTTTATGAGTTCCTTGACGTAAGGAAGCTCTTTGCATAAGAATAGCGTCGAATACTACGCTCTCATTTGGCTCGATTCCAAATACAGAGTCGTTTAATTCGATATCACCAGCAGTAGAACCGTTTTGGTTATATAAAGCTACTTTTGGCATGATCAATTTCCTCCTTTCCTAAGAGAATTATTTAGATTTAACAGCGCTTTTAACAGCGACTAATGATTTTTTCGCACCAGGAACGTTACCTTTAACTAAAAGAAGGTTGCGCTCTGCATCCACTTTTACGATTTCAAGGTTTTGAACAGTGATTTGCTCTCCGCCCATACGTCCAGGCAACAGCTTTCCTTTGAATACACGGTTAGGGTCTACCGGTCCCATTGAACCAGGACGGCGATGGTAGCGTGAACCGTGAGACATAGGTCCGCGAGATTGTCCGTGGCGTTTGATAGCGCCTTGGAAACCTTTACCTTTCGATGTTCCTGTTACATCTACGACTTCTCCGTTAGAGAAAATATCAACTTTGACTTCCTGACCAACTTCATACGCATCCATATCCACTCCGCGTAATTCTTTAACGAAGCGCTTAGGAGCAGTTTCCGCTTTTGCAACGTGTCCTTTTTCTGGTTTGTTGGCAAGCTTCTCACGCTTGTCGTCAAAACCGATCTGAATCGCTTCATAGCCGTCGTTTTCAGAAGTTTTCTTCTGAAGTACAACGTTAGGAGCAGCTTCGATAACAGTTACCGGAATAAGATCACCGTTTTCTGCGAAAACTTGCGTCATACCAATTTTTCTTCCTAAGATTCCTTTGGTCATTCGTCACACCTCCTATAAAAATCATTCTATATTTTAGATTAAAGTTTAATTTCGATATCGACACCAGATGGTAAATCTAATCGCATTAGAGCATCGACAGTTTGTGGTGTTGGGTTCACAATGTCGATCAAACGTTTATGTGTACGCATTTCGAATTGCTCACGAGAATCTTTGTATTTGTGCACCGCACGAAGGATTGTGTAAACTGATTTCTCAGTTGGCAACGGAATCGGACCAGAAACGCTGGCTCCGGAACGTTTAGCCGTTTCAACAATCTTCTCAGCAGATTGATCAAGGATTCTATGATCATACGCTTTTAAACGAATACGAATTTTTTGTTTTGCCATTATTTTCCCTCCTTTTCGCCTACTTACATTAGACAATTCTCCGTGAGAAAAACCTGAATCACCTTGCCATGGCAAAGCGGCCGGGTGTGTCAGCAACCTCTCACTTCATCGCAGTCAAAGACCAACATGCACTATTATACAAAATTTATAGGCATGATGCAAGGTAATATTGAATATTACCGGCTTTTGCACACTTTTTTTATTATACAGATTCCAGCAAGGATAATCAAGGACTTCAGGACAAATAAAAAACGAGACCCGGTCGGATCTCGTTTTATTTTATAAGTATTATTCAGTGATAGAAGATACTACGCCAGAACCAACTGTACGTCCGCCTTCACGGATAGAGAAGCGAGTTCCGTCTTCGATCGCGATTGTTGAAATCAATTCAACAGTCATTTCGATGTTGTCTCCAGGCATAACCATTTCTACGCCTTCTGGAAGCTGAATGATGCCCGTTACGTCAGTTGTACGGAAGTAGAACTGAGGACGGTAGTTAGAGAAGAATGGAGTGTGACGTCCACCCTCTTCTTTAGAAAGAACGTAAACTTCAGCTTTGAACTTTTTATGTGGAGTGATTGTACCTGGTTTAGCAAGTACTTGACCACGTTGGATATCTTCACGAGATACACCGCGAAGAAGTGCACCGATGTTGTCTCCAGCTTCTGCATAGTCAAGAAGCTTACGGAACATTTCAACACCTGTAACAGTTGTTTTGCTGTTTTCTTCTTGAAGACCGATGATTTCAACTTCGTCACCGACTTTAACTTGTCCGCGCTCTACGCGTCCAGTAGCAACTGTTCCACGACCTGTGATTGAGAATACGTCCTCAACAGGCATCATGAATGGCTTTTCAGTATCGCGCTCTGGAGTTGGGATGTATTCGTCAACTGCATCCATCAGTTCGAAGATTTTAGCTTCGTATTCAGCGTCACCTTCAAGAGCTTTAAGTGCAGAACCTTTGATAACTGGTACATCGTCACCAGGGAACTCATACTCAGAAAGAAGATCGCGAACTTCCATTTCAACTAGCTCAAGAAGCTCTTCGTCGTCTACCATGTCGCATTTGTTCAAGAATACTACGATGTAAGGCACACCTACGTTACGAGAAAGAAGGATGTGCTCACGAGTTTGTGGCATTGGACCGTCAGCAGCAGATACAACAAGGATCGCTCCGTCCATTTGCGCAGCACCAGTGATCATGTTTTTAACATAGTCAGCGTGTCCTGGGCAGTCAACGTGTGCATAGTGACGAGTTTCTGTTTCGTACTCAACGTGTGCAGTAGAGATTGTGATACCGCGCTCACGCTCTTCTGGAGCACCGTCGATTTGGTCGTATGCCATAGCAGTACCTTTACCAGATTTCTTATGAAGCACAGTTGTGATAGCAGCTGTTAATGTAGTTTTACCATGGTCAACGTGTCCAATTGTACCAATGTTGGCATGTGATTTGGAACGGTCGAATTTTTCTTTAGCCATTCTGAAAATCCTCCTTAAAAAGGTTAGTTTTTGTTATATAGAGTGATAGAAAGTGAAAGCGATGTTTCACTTTCTCATCTTACAATAGTATTTATACTTTAATGAAGAGGCAAAATCAATTATTCACCTTGATTTTTTTTGATGATCTCATCAGCAATGCTCTTAGGCACTTCTTCGTAATGGTCAAAGACCATTGTGAACGTACCGCGTCCTTGTGTGTTTGAACGGAGAGCCGTAGCGTAACCGAACATTTCAGAAAGTGGAACCATCGCGCGAACGACTTGAGCGTTTCCGCGTCCTTCCATACCTTCTACGCGACCGCGGCGTGATGTAATATCACCCATGATGTCTCCCATGTATTCTTCTGGGATAACGACTTCAACTTTGGAGATCGGCTCAAGAATAACCGGGTTACACTTGCTTGCCGCGTTTTTAAGCGCCATTGAAGCAGCGATTTTAAACGCCATTTCGTTTGAGTCGACGTCATGGTAAGAACCGTCAAACAATTTCGCTTTGATGTCGATAACAGGGTAACCTGCGACTACACCGTTTTGAAGTGAATCTTCAAGTCCTGCTTGAACAGCCGGAATGTATTCACGAGGAACGACACCACCGACGATTGCGTTTTCGAACTCAAAGCCTTTTCCTTCTTCGTTTGGAGAGAATTCGATCCAAACGTGTCCGAACTGTCCTCGTCCACCAGACTGACGTACGAATTTACCTTCAACTTGCGCGCTCGCACGGAATGTTTCACGATACGCAACTTGAGGAGCACCAACGTTGGCTTCAACTTTAAATTCGCGTTTCATACGGTCAACGATGATATCAAGGTGAAGCTCACCCATACCGCCGATGATCGTTTGACCTGTTTCAGGGTCAGTATGCGCACGGAATGTTGGATCCTCTTCAGCCAATTTAGCCAGTGCAGTAGACATTTTGTCTTGGTCAGCCTTAGATTTAGGCTCGATTGCAACGTGGATAACAGGCTCAGGGAATTCCATAGATTCAAGAATAACAAGGTTTTTCTCGTCGCAAAGCGTGTCCCCTGTAGTCGTGTCTTTCAAACCTACAGCAGCAGCGATATCCCCTGCGTACACAGTAGAGATTTCTTCACGGCTGTTGGCGTGCATTTGCAGGATACGTCCGACGCGCTCACGTTTGCCTTTTGTTGAGTTTCTTACGTATGAACCGGAATCAAGTGTTCCTGAGTACACACGGAAGAACGTCAATTTACCAACGTAAGGGTCAGTCATAACTTTAAATGCAAGTGCTGAGAAAGGTGCGTCGTCAGAAGACTCACGAGTAACCTCTTCCTCAGAATCAGGCAGAGTACCTTTGATTGCCGGTACGTCAGTTGGAGCTGGCAGGTAGTCAAGAACTGCGTCAAGCACTAATTGAACACCTTTGTTTTTGAAAGCTGAACCACAAAGAACCGGATAGAACTCCACGTTACAAGTTCCTTTGCGGATTGCCGCTTTCAGCTCGTCAACTGTGATTTCTTCGCCTTCCAAGTACTTCATCATAAGCTCTTCATCAAGCTCAGCAACAGCTTCAATCAAGCTGGCGCGAAGCTCTTCAGCTTTGTCTTTGTACTCGGCAGGGATTTCACGCGCATCAGAGCGTGTTCCAAGATCATCTTCATAGTAGTACGCAACGTTTTCTACAAGGTCGATGATCCCTTCGAAATTGTCTTCGGCGCCAATCGGTAATTGGATCGCGTGAGCGTTCGCCTCAAGACGGTCTTTAAGAGTTCCTACAGAGTAAAGGAAGTCCGCACCCGTTTTGTCCATCTTGTTGACAAATACGATACGAGGTACTCCGTAAGTTGTTGCCTGACGCCAAACCGTTTCAGTTTGCGGCTCAACGCCTGATTGTGCGTCAAGAACGGCAACGGCACCATCAAGTACGCGCAGTGAACGTTCAACCTCAACTGTGAAGTCTACGTGTCCTGGTGTGTCGATGATGTTTACGCGGTAACCTTTCCACTGTGCAGTTGTTGCAGCGGATGTGATTGTGATACCGCGTTCTTGTTCCTGCTCCATCCAGTCCATTTGGGAAGCCCCTTCATGAGTTTCACCAATTTTATGGATACGGCCTGTGTAGAACAAGATACGTTCAGTTGTTGTCGTTTTACCGGCATCGATGTGAGCCATGATTCCGATATTACGAGTTTTTTCTAAGGAGAACTCTCTTGCCATTGGGTCTTTTCTCCTTCCTTCTTAGGGAATAATATTTTGTCGTGTGAGATTACCAGCGATAGTGAGCGAACGCTTTGTTTGCTTCAGCCATCTTATGAGTATCTTCACGTTTCTTAACAGCTGCACCAGTGTTGTTAGCTGCATCAAGGATTTCGTTAGCTAAACGCTCTTCCATCGTTTTTTCTCCGCGAAGACGAGCGTAGTTTACTAACCAGCGAAGTCCAAGAGTCGTACGGCGTTCAGGACGAACCTCTACAGGTACTTGGTAGTTCGCACCACCTACGCGGCGTGCTTTAACTTCAAGCACTGGCATGATGTTCTTCAATGCTTGTTCGAAAACCTCCATTGCATCGTTGCCGGTACGTTCTTTAATAATATCGAATGACTTGTATAGGATTGTTTGAGCTTTACCTTTTTTACCGTCGATCATCATTTTGTTGATCAAACGAGTAACCAGTTTAGAGTTGTAAAGCGGATCAGGTAAAACATCTCTTTTTGCTACAGGACCTTTACGTGGCATCTGATTATCCTCCCTTCTCTTGTTACGGGTTTACAGTAAGCAGAGGGATTTCACGGTTCAGCTGCCGGGATCAAACCAGCGCTAGGCGCGAAAAGCCTGATGCCCTTAACAGCATTGCCAGAACTCCTTGCTTTTAAAAACCCTTTTATTTGTATTTAAACGGAATTATTTTTTCTTAGGACGTTTTGTACCGTATTTAGAACGGCCTTGTGCACGGTTTTCAACTCCGGCAGTATCAAGCGCGCCACGCACGATGTGGTAGCGTACCCCCGGTAAGTCTTTTACACGTCCACCGCGGATCAATACGACACTGTGCTCTTGCAGGTTGTGTCCGATACCAGGAATGTAGGCCGTAACCTCGATTCCGTTAGTTAAACGAACACGGGCATATTTACGAAGCGCCGAGTTCGGCTTCTTCGGTGTCATTGTACCGACACGGGTACATACTCCGCGTTTTTGTGGTGAAGATACGTTAGTGTGCTCTTTCTTGAAGCTGTTGTATCCTTTGTTAAGTGCTGGAGACTTAGAATTTTCAACTTTGCTTACGCGTCCTTTGCGGACTAGCTGATTAATTGTAGGCATTTTGTAATTCCTCCCTTCATCATGTTTTATAACCCACATACCCAGGTGGTTCATTTAAAAGCAAAAAACAATGCCTTTGCATAAAAGCAAAAACAACGAGTACGTTATTGAATAATGGCAACAGCTGCAGCTCCGACTTCAATTCCGCAGGCTTTGCCGAGCTTTTTCATGGACTCTGCCATTGAGACGGGAATCCCTTGTTCATTTGCCAGGTTAATAACATCTGACGTCAGAAAAGGATCAGCGTCTTTTGCTACGACGACTTCCTTAACAGAATTGCGCTTCAGCGCTTTGACTGTCTGCTTCGTACCGATAATAATAGATTGAGCCTGTGATACTTTATCATAAGACATCATATATCCTCCAAAGTAACAGGTTTAAATTGAGCACCTTGGTTATATTATCATCCTGAAAGAAGGATGTCAACACATGATGACAATTTTTAGTGACATCCTTCTTTAGGATTTTTTTATTTATTCAGCCGGAACCATTTCATCAGATGATTGGACTTGCAATACCGGCTTCACTTTACGGTAGTTCAGCATACCCGTTCCAGCAGGAACAAGCTTACCGATGATAACATTCTCTTTCAGGCCGAGAAGCTCATCGCGTTTTCCTTTGATTGCTGCATCTGTCAGGACACGTGTTGTTTCCTGGAATGACGCGGCAGACAGGAAGGAATCCGTTTCAAGCGATGCTTTGGTGATACCGAGAAGCACCGGACGGCCTGTTGCAGGGCGTTTGCCTTCGAGCAGAACTTTTTTGTTCGCTTCGGTAAACTGGTGAATATCGAGCAGCGTGCCTGGCAGCACTTCCGTGTCGCCGGCATCGATGACACGCACTTTGCGAAGCATCTGGCGAACCATAACCTCGACGTGCTTATCCCCGATTTCAACCCCTTGCATACGATAAACCTTCTGCACTTCATGAAGGAGGTATTCTTGCACCGTCGTGATGTCAGTAACTTTCAGAAGCTCTTTCGGATCAACCGAACCTTCTGTCAGCACCTGACCACGGGAAATTTTCTCTCCTTCAGTGACTTTCAGGCGCGCGTTGTAAGGCGCCGTATATGAACGGCTTTCGACTTCGCCCTGAACGACGATTTCCTGCTGTTTGTCACGGACTTCATTGATTTCAGCTACGACACCGTCAATTTCAGAGATCGTCGCTTGACCTTTAGGGTTTCGTGCTTCAAACAATTCCTGGATACGCGGCAAACCTTGTGTAATATCGTCTCCGGCAACCCCGCCCGTATGGAAGGTACGCATCGTTAACTGTGTACCCGGCTCACCAATGGACTGGGCAGCGATGATTCCGACTGCTTCCCCGACTTCGACGTCGGTTCCTGTTGCCAAGTTGCGGCCGTAGCATCGTTTACATACACCATGTGACGTATTACATGTAAATGCGGAGCGGATCCACACTTCTTCAATGCCTGCTTCGACAATTTCGAGCGCTTTATCTTCGTCGATCAGCTCATTTTCATCCACAAGCACTTCACCTGTTTCCGGATGTTTAACAGGTTTTCTCGCGAATCGGCCGACAAGACGCTCTTCAAGACGCTCGATCACTTCTGTGCCTTCCGTAATGGCTTTGGCAAGAATGCCTCGGTCTGTGCCGCAGTCAGTCTCACGAATGATGACGTCTTGGGCTACGTCTACGAGACGGCGTGTCAGGTAACCTGAGTCGGCTGTCTTCAGAGCCGTATCCGCAAGACCTTTACGCGCACCGTGAGTAGAGATAAAGTACTCGAGTACCGTTAAACCTTCGCGGAAGCTTGACTTGATCGGAAGTTCGATGATCCGTCCAGCCGGGTTGGCCATCAGACCGCGCATACCCGCAAGCTGCGTAAAGTTTGATGCGTTACCCCGGGCTCCGGAATCACTCATCATGTAGATCGGGTTGATTTCATCCAGGGATTTCATCAGCTTGCCTTGGATCGTATCTTTAGCTGCACTCCAGATGGAAATGACCCGTTCATAACGCTCTTCTTCAGTAATCAGACCACGTCTGAACTGCTTCATGACGTTATCAACTTTTCCTTGCGCTTCTTCAAGGATTTCCTGTTTGTCGTCCAATACGACGATATCGGAAACACCGACCGTAATTCCGGCTTTTGTCGAATATTTAAATCCAAGGTTTTTCATGCGGTCAAGCATTTTTGATGTTTCTGTAATATGGAATCTTTTGAAGATCTCCGCAATGATTTTACCCAAAATGCCTTTTTTGAACGGCTGGTTGATTTCCTGGTTCTTAATGGCTTCTTTAACATCTGCACCGTAATCCAAGAAGAAACGGTCAGGTGTTTTTTCTTCAATGTTGCTCTTCGTCGGTTCGTTCATGTATGGGAACGACGGCGGAAGAATCTCGTTGAAGATCAGTTTTCCGACAGTTGTAACGAGCAGCTTGGAACGCTGTTCTTCGGTAAATGTTTCATTTTTCAGGGAGTTAACCGCAACGGCTACTCTCGTATGCAAATGAACATATCCGTTTTGATACGCAAGAAGCGCTTCATCCGTATCTTTGAAAACCATACCTTCGCCGACTGCGCCTGGGCGTTCTAGCGTCAGATAGTAGTTTCCAAGCACCATATCCTGAGACGGCGTAACAACCGGTTTTCCGTCTTTAGGGTTCAGGATGTTTTGTGCGGCAAGCATCAAGATGCGCGCCTCAGCTTGCGCTTCTGCTGATAAAGGAACGTGAACCGCCATTTGGTCACCGTCAAAGTCAGCGTTGTATGCCGTACATACAAGCGGATGAAGACGGATGGCACGGCCTTCGACAAGCGTTGGTTCAAACGCTTGAATACCTAATCTGTGAAGCGTAGGTGCACGGTTGAGAAGCACAGGGTGTTCTTTGATAACTGATTCAAGGACATCCCAGACTTCCGGCTGAACGCGCTCAATTTTACGCTTCGCACTCTTAATGTTGTGGGCAAGACCTTTTTCAACAAGCTCTTTCATGACGAATGGCTTGAACAGTTCCAGCGCCATTTCTTTCGGAAGACCGCATTGATACATTTTCAGGTTCGGACCTACGACGATAACCGAACGGCCTGAGTAGTCAACACGTTTACCGAGAAGGTTTTGACGGAAACGGCCTTGTTTACCTTTCAGCATGTGAGAAAGGGATTTTAACGGTCTGTTTCCCGGACCTGTAACAGGACGGCCTCTGCGTCCGTTATCGATCAGCGCGTCCACGGCTTCTTGAAGCATGCGCTTTTCGTTTTGAACGATAATGCTTGGCGCTCCAAGATCCAAAAGACGTTTTAAACGATTGTTACGGTTGATGACACGGCGGTACAAATCGTTCAGATCGGAAGTTGCAAAACGTCCACCGTCAAGCTGTACCATCGGTCTCAGCTCAGGCGGAATGACCGGAAGAACGTCGAGGATCATCCAGGACGGCTTATTTCCGGAGTTGCGGAATGCTTCCAATACTTCCAAGCGTTTGATCGCACGTGTGCGGCGCTGTCCTTGTGACGTTTTAAGCTCTTCTTTCAGCATATCCACTTCTTTATCGAGGTCGATATCTTGAAGGAGCTTATGAATCGCTTCAGCACCCATTGATGCCTGGAATTTATTTCCGTATTTATCAAGGTACGCCCGGTACTCTTTTTCAGAAAGAAGCTGTTTTTTCTCAAGCGGTGTATTGGCCGGATCTGTTACGACATAAGAAGCAAAGTAAATGACTTCTTCCAATGCGCGCGGAGACATATCCAGCACAAGACCCATACGGCTCGGGATTCCTTTAAAATACCAGATGTGAGAAACAGGGGCTGCCAGCTCGATATGCCCCATTCTCTCACGACGGACTTTAGCCCGGGTTACTTCAACTCCACAACGGTCGCAGACTACGCCTTTATAACGAACCCGCTTGTACTTTCCGCAGTGGCATTCCCAGTCCTTTTGAGGACCGAAAATGCGCTCGCAGAATAGACCATCTTTTTCAGGTTTCAAAGTACGATAGTTGATTGTTTCAGGCTTTTTCACTTCTCCGTAAGACCATGAACGGATTTTGTCAGGTGAAGCGAGACCGATGTTCATATACTCAAAATTGTTCACATCCAGCAAGGGGCCTACCTCCCTTTTTATCTTCGGGTTATACCCTGTCACTTGCGTATAAAATTCGTTTATTCTTTTGTGACGACATCGCGCTCTGCGTCAGCAGAAACGAATTCTTCGGACTCTTCATCATTCGGCAGAGAAAGCCCTTCGTTTTGTTTCGCGTCTTCGTCGTCTTCCAAGTCTCTCATTTCGATTTCTTCTTCGTCGCTTGATAGGATTTTGACGTCCATACCTAAGCTTTGAAGCTCTTTGATCAATACTTTGAACGATTCCGGAACACCAGGTTCTGGAACATTGTCGCCTTTTACGATGGCTTCGTATGTTTTCACACGGCCTACGACATCATCCGATTTAACAGTCAGGATTTCTTGAAGTGTATATGCTGCACCGTAAGCTTCAAGCGCCCAAACTTCCATCTCTCCAAAACGCTGTCCACCGAACTGCGCTTTACCTCCGAGAGGCTGCTGGGTAACGAGTGAGTAAGGACCTGTAGAACGTGCGTGCAATTTGTCGTCAACCATGTGAGCCAATTTGATCATGTACATGATGCCGACAGACACCCGGTTGTCAAACGGCTCCCCAGTTCGGCCGTCGTAAAGAACTGTCTTTGCATCCCTTGACATGCCGGCTTCTTCAAGCGTTTCCCACACATCTTCTTCGCGGGCACCGTCAAATACCGGCGACGCGACATGCAGACCGAGACGGCGTGCAGCCATACCAAGGTGCAGCTCCAACACCTGCCCGATGTTCATACGCGATGGTACGCCCAGCGGGTTTAACATGATGTCAATCGGTGTTCCGTCAGGCAGATACGGCATATCTTCCTCCGGAAGGATTTTCGAAATAACACCTTTGTTCCCGTGGCGTCCGGCCATTTTGTCCCCTTCAGAAATTTTACGCTTCTGAACGATGTAAACGCGGACGAGTTGGTTAACGCCCGGAGGCAGTTCGTCTCCGTCTTCGCGGTTGAACACTTTTACATCAAGGATGATACCGCCGCCTCCGTGGGGCACACGCAGCGACGTATCGCGGACTTCACGCGCTTTTTCGCCGAAGATGGCGTGAAGCAGGCGCTCTTCTGCAGTAAGCTCTGTAACACCTTTAGGCGTTACTTTACCAACAAGAAGATCTCCGTCTTTTACTTCAGCACCGACACGGATAATTCCGCGTTCATCGAGATTGCGAAGAGCGTCTTCACCGACGTTTGGAATATCGCGTGTAATTTCTTCAGGTCCGAGTTTTGTATCCCGGGCCTCTGATTCGTATTCCTCAATATGAATAGACGTGTATACGTCGTCTTTTACAAGGCGTTCGCTCATGATGATGGCATCCTCGTAGTTGTAGCCATCCCATGTCATAAAGCCGACCATGACGTTGCGTCCAAGGGCAAGCTCACCTTTTTCCATAGACGGACCGTCAGCTAAAATTTCACCTTTTACAACCTCATCACCGACGCTTACGATCGGACGCTGGTTGTAGCAAGTTCCCTGGTTGGAACGAACAAACTTCAGCAGGCTGTATTTATCAAGGTTTCCTTTGACTTTCTGGCCGTCGACTTCTTCATAGCGGCGCACCCAAATGTTTTTCGCTTCCACCCGTTCAACGATTCCAGGATGGCGGCAAATAACAGCGGCACCGGAGTCTTTTGCAGATACATACTCCATTCCGGTTCCGACGATCGGAGATTCAGGCTGCATAAGAGGTACAGCCTGCCGTTGCATGTTCGCTCCCATTAGGGCGCGGTTTGAGTCATCGTTTTCCAAGAATGGAATACATGCAGTCGCGGCAGAGACAACCTGTTTAGGCGAAACGTCCATATAGTCGACGCGGTCTTTCGGAACAACGGTGTTCTCCCCTCTGAAACGGGCGACGATGCTGTCATCCACAAAAGATCCGTCATCATTCAGACGTGCGTTAGCCTGGGCAACGACATAGTTGTCTTCTTCATCAGCTGTCAAGTAATCGATTCTCGGCGTTACTTTTCCAGTCTCAGGGTCAACGCGGCGATACGGCGTTTCGATGAAGCCGAAACGGTTCACTTTCGCGAATGAAGAAAGCGAGTTGATCAAGCCGATGTTTGGACCCTCAGGAGTTTCAATCGGACACATCCGGCCGTAGTGGGAATAGTGAACGTCACGGACTTCCATTCCGGCACGCTCACGGGTCAAACCGCCCGGTCCAAGCGCTGACAGACGGCGCTTATGCGTCAGCTCAGCAAGCGGATTCGTCTGATCCATAAACTGAGAAAGCTGCGAGCTTCCGAAAAACTCTTTGATTGATGCGATGACAGGGCGAATATTGATCAGCTGCTGTGGCGTGATCGTGTTTGTATCTTGAATAGACATTCTTTCACGAACAACACGCTCCATTCTGCTTAAACCGATACGGAATTGGTTTTGCAGAAGCTCTCCCACTGAACGGAGACGGCGGTTTCCTAAATGGTCGATATCGTCGGTATCGCCCACTCCGTGAAGCAGGTTAAAGAAATAGCTGATGGAAGAGATAATATCAGAAGGTGTAATATTTTTAACGCCTTCTTCAATATAAGCATTTCCAATCACATTGATTGTCTGCTCCCCTTCTTGATCTGTCGGGGCATAGATTTTAATAGACTGAAGCGTCACTTCATCTTCGACAACTCCGCCGTTCGGATACAGCTTTTTAAAACCGATTCCGTTTTCAAGGTACGGAAGGACTTTGTCAAGCGTTCTTCTGTCTAAAATCGCGCCTTTTTCGGCAAGAATTTCGCCTGTTTCAGGATCGATCAGCGTTTCAGCAAGCCGCTGATTAAACAGTCTGTTTTTGATGTGAAGCTTTTTATTAATTTTATAACGTCCTACACTTGCAAGGTCATATCTTTTCGGATCAAAGAACCTTGAATCAAGCAGGCTTTTTGCGTTTTCTACTGTAGGCGGCTCTCCTGGACGAAGACGCTCGTAGATTTCAAGAAGCGCTTTATCGGTGTTTTCCGTATTATCTTTATCAAGCGTATTGCGCAAATACTCGTTTTCACCGATGAGATCAATGATCTCTTGGTCAGATCCGAAGCCAAGAGCACGCAAAAGAACCGTAACCGGCAACTTACGTGTGCGATCGATGCGTACATAAACAACATCTTTCGCATCAGTCTCGTATTCTAACCATGCGCCACGGTTTGGAATGACAGTCGCGGTAAAACCTTTCTTACCGTTTTTGTCTACTTTACCACTAAAATATACACTTGGAGAACGAACGAGCTGAGATACAATGACCCGTTCCGCACCGTTGATAATAAAGGTTCCAGTGTCTGTCATAATAGGGAAATCACCCATGAAGACATCCTGATCCTTTACTTCACCGGTCTCTTTGTTGATTAAGCGGACTTTAACACGCAGCGGAGCTGAGTAGGTCACGTCGCGCTCTTTTGATTCTTCTACCGGATACTTAGGCTCGCCTAAGCTGTAGTCGATAAATTCCAGAGAGAGGTTACCAGTGAAATCCTCAATTGGCGATATGTCTTGAAACATCTCTCTAAGACCCTCATCAAGAAACCACTGATAAGAAGAGGTTTGAATTTCAATGAGATTTGGTAATTCTAACACTTCGCTAATGCGTGCATAGCTTCTGCGCTGGCGGTGTCGTCCATACTGAACTAGTTGACCTGTCAACTGATTCACCCCTCAAATCATGCGTAATATATGTGTAACAAGCATTTCTTCCGCAAATATGTAAGAAATACTTTTACAAGACAAAAGAAAAAAGGGTTTCTAATTTAGAAAACCACATCCAAAAACAAAATACCGATTTTATTAGTGTTCCCAAAAATGTATATTTTATACAAACCTAGGCGTTTCTTAAAAACAGCAGCAAAATATATACATTGGCATTTTATAATATTAACATAGCTGAAAATCCGAGTCAAACTTTTTTTGCTTTGATGATATAGTACCCTTTCTTTTTGTGAACGACTTCAACGTCCGCAAAAAGTTCTTTTAATTTTTCAATGGCAGAAGGCCCGCCTTGTTTTTTCTGAATGACGACCCACAGCTCTCCTGAAGGCCGTAAATGTTCAGCGCTTTTTTCAAAGATGGCGTGCACAGTTTTTTTCCCGGCGCGTATGGGGGGATTAGTAATAATAGAAGCGAATTTTTTTGCAGGTTCGACGTTGGCAAACAGATCACTCTGATAGATCTTTGTGTTGTCGATCTGATTATTTAACGCGTTTTCCTTCGAAAGTTCGACAGCTCTTTCATTAACATCGATCATGTGAACCATTCGATCTTCGAAATCCGCAGCAAGCGAAAGACCAATCGGGCCATAGCCGCAGCCTACATCCAAAAAATCACCTTCTGTATCCGGTTCCCGGAAAGCTTCAATCAGCAGCCTTGAGCCAAAGTCCACTTCTCTTTTTGAAAAAACTCCGCTGTCGCTGATAAAAGTAAACGTCCGGTTTCTCAAGCGAAATGCCCACGTTGATCTGCTGCTTTTTGCTGAAGGTTTTTCCGAATAATAATGGTCAGTCATCACAGAACCTCCTCAGTTGGTGAACTCTCCAGATATCTTGAAACAAGATGGCGTATCTTATGCGGAAGGGACTACAATTAATTAGCAAAGAAAAAGCCCGCTTTTAAAAGCGAGCTTTCCCCTAAAGATTAGGTGAAGATTACTTAACTTCTACAGAAGCGCCAACTTCTTCAAGTTTAGCTTTAAGCTCTTCAGCTTCTTCTTTCGCAATACCTTCTTTAAGAGGTTTTGGAGTGTTGTCAACAAGTTCTTTAGCTTCTTTCAAGCCAAGACCAGTGATTTCACGAACAACTTTGATAACTTTGATTTTTTGATCTCCTGCACCAGCAAGAACAAGATCAAATTCAGTTTTTTCTTCAGCAGCACCGCCTGCAGCAGCTCCGCCAGCTACAGCTACAGGAGCAGCAGCAGTTACGCCAAATTCTTCTTCGATTGCTTTTACTAAGTCGTTCAATTCAAGTACAGTTGCTTCTTTAACGGAAGCAATGATTTCTTCGATATTTAAAGCCATTTGTAATTCCTCCATTTTGTTTTATTTTTTAGATACTGATGCTATTAAGCGCCTTGTTCTTCCTTTTGTTCTGCAACAGCTTTAGTTGCAAGAGCAAGGTTGCGAACTGGAGCTTGAAGTACGCTAAGCAACATAGAAAGCAAGCCTTCGCGAGATGGAAGTTCAGCAAGAGCTTTCACTTCTTCAACTGTAGATACTTTGCCTTCGATTACGCCCGCTTTGATTTCAAGAGCTTCGTGCTTTTTAGCAAACTCGTTAAGAACTTTAGCTGGAGCGACAACATCTTCAGTACTGAATGCAATCGCATTCGGTCCTGTTAAGAAATCGTTCAAACCATCAAGTTCAGCTTGTTCAACCGCACGGCGAGTCATCGTGTTTTTGTACACTTTGAACTCAACGTTAGCTTCGCGAAGCTGTTTACGAAGTTCTGTTACTTCAGCTACGTTAAGGCCGCGATAGTCAACGATGATCGTTGATTTACTTTCTTTCAGTTTAGAAGTAATTTCTTCAACAACAACTTTTTTTGTTTCAATTGCGCTGCTCATGGTTACACCTCCTGTAAGATTCATCTGTGTAACACTTATACCGTTCGGTGATCACGTTCTTTAACGACATGTTCCATATAAAAAGCCTCCATTCGACATGGAGGCTGTATATACAAGCATACGTAACGCTAGAGCTGTGATATATATACACCTCGGTAGGAGATTAAGCCTTATCGGCACCTACTGTCTACGGTATAAATGGACATATTTTATTTTTACAACGTTTTGAATTATATCAGAACGTCTTATCAAAAGTCAATATTATTTTACGTTGAAAGTTGAAGGGTCCACTTTGATTCCAGGTCCCATTGTAGATGTAACAGAAACGTTTTTCACGTATACACCTTTAGCAGCAGCAGGTTTCGCTTTCAAAATTGTGTCGTACATTGTCGCGAAGTTTTCTACAAGCTTGCCTTCTTCGAATGACACTTTTCCGATTGGAACGTGGATGTTTCCTGCTTTATCAACGCGGTATTCAACTTTACCAGCTTTGATTTCGTTGACTGCTTTTTCAACTTCGAAAGTAACCGTTCCTGTTTTAGGGTTTGGCATAAGACCTTTTGGTCCAAGCACGCGTCCGATTTTACCGACTTCACCCATCATATCAGGAGTCGCAACGATTACATCAAAATCAAACCAGCCTTGCTGAATTTTGTTGATGTAATCAGAATCGCCTACGTAGTCTGCACCAGCAGCTTCTGCTTCTTTCGCTTTTTCGCCCTTAGCGAAAACAAGAACGCGCTGAGTTTTGCCTGTTCCGTTTGGAAGTACAACTGCACCGCGGATTTGCTGGTCGTTTTTACGAGGGTCAACACCTAAACGGAATGCCGCTTCAACAGTGGCATCGAATTTAGCTGTGTTTGTTTTTTTCACAAGCTCGATCGCTTCGTTTACGTCGTAAGCTTTTGTACGCTCTACAAGCTTGGCAGCTTCGACGTATTTTTTACCTTTTTTAGCCATTTTAAAATTTCCTCCTTAGTGGTTTTAGCGGAATAACCTCCCACGAATAAGGGTTGCGAACTTGTCTGATCCAAACTCGCAACCCAGCAAAGAGACAAAAATTAGTCTTCGATCACAATACCCATACTGCGGGCAGTTCCTTCAACCATACGCATAGCCGCTTCAACATCTGCCGCATTTAAGTCAGGCATTTTTGTTTCGGCGATTTCACGTACTTTATCGCGTTTAACGGTTGCGACTTTATTACGGTTAGGCTCACCAGAACCTGACTCAATTCCAGCCGCTTTTTTAAGCAATACAGCAGCAGGCGGAGTTTTTGTGATAAATGTAAATGAACGGTCTTCGTAAACCGAAATTTCTACAGGAATGATCAGACCAGCTTGGTCAGATGTACGAGCGTTAAACTCCTTACAGAATCCCATGATGTTAACACCGGCTTGACCCAATGCAGGACCAACTGGCGGAGCTGGATTCGCTTTTCCAGCAGGAATTTGCAATTTTACAACTTTAACTACTTTTTTAGCCACGAGACACACCTCCTTAAGTCCGTGATGTGGTAATAGGGTGAACCCTCCCACTCAAGGTCTCATTCTTTATATGAATGATGAAAATATCAAGCTAGCTGCCTTGACCTTTTTGCCAAGACGCACCTTTGTATATTATCACTTTTATATAGTGATTTCAAGCGCTTTTCCATTACAATTTGTCAACTTGAGTAAATTCGAGCTCAACCGGGGTCTCTCTTCCGAACATATTAACGAATACTTTGACTTTATTTTTGTCGTGGTCGATCTCTTCGATCGTCCCTGTGAAATCAGCAAACGGGCCGTCGATCACCTTGACGGTTTCTTTTAATTCAAAGTCGATTTCTGTTTTTCTTTCTTCAAGCCCCATCCGCTTCAGAATTTTTTCCGCTTCGCCCGGAAGCAGCGCAGTCGGCTTTGAACCTGATCCGGCTGAACCGACAAACCCGGTCACGCCAGGCGTATTTCGAACAACATACCAAGAATCATCCGTCATGACTAGTTCGACAAGTACATACCCAGGGAATACTTTCTTTTTAACGACTTTTTTCTTGCCGTTTTTAATATCGGTTTCTTCCTCTTCAGGTACAACGACGCGGAATATCTTATCCTGCATCCCCATCGATTCCACCCGTTTTTCCAAATTCGCCTTTACTTTATTTTCATAGCCGGAATACGTATGAACCACATACCATTTCTTTTCCATTCTCATTCAGGACCCTTTCAGTCCTTCCCTCCCCACACCTTAAAAGTTTTTGGCCGTACCGGGAAACTGACACTTTCTTTTATACGAGCCTCATATTTTGAAACAATGAAAAAACCCGTTAAACGGGTTTTTTGGCAAGTCATATTTAGATCTATTATAACACGTTATGCTGATCATTATTCAACTATTAAACGAATTAATTGCGTAATACCCGAATCGATGAGTGCAAAAAAGATAGCGAAAAAGATAACGGTGGTGATAACAGTGATCGTATAGCGCGTTAGTTCTTTTCCTTTAGGCCAGGTGACCTTTTTCATTTCTTTTCCGACATTCTTTAAAAATTTGATAATACCCATGGTAAGAAACCTCCACAACCTAAAAACAAAAACGCCTATTTTGTTTCCAGATGTACTGTATGTGAATTGCAGTTATTGCAGTATTTCTTTACTTCGAGCCGTTCAGCCAAAGCTGCGGAGCTTTTCATTGTCGTATAATTACGACTTCCGCAATTTTTGCAGGCTAACGTTACTTTTTTCTTCATGTTTACACCTTTTTCTGGACGATCATTTTCCTAAGTAACATATCACAGTCATAAAATGACTGTCAATATGCCATAAGCATTGGCTACAAGCTGATTTCGCGGAGCTCCAGGTACTTTTCAAGCTTTCTTTTGACACGCTGGAGCGCATTATCGATCGATTTTACATGGCGGTTTAGTTCTTCGGATATTTCCTGATAGGATCTTCCGTCGAGATAGAGCGCAAGAACTTTTCTTTCTAAATCACTAAGCAATTCTCCCATTTTCAGCTCGATATCATCGAATTCTTCCTGATTGATGATCAGCTCTTCAGGATTCATGACCTTGGCTCCGGAAATCACATCGAGAAGCGTCCGGTCTGATTCCTCGTCATAAATGGGCTTGTCCAGCGACACATAAGAATTGAGCGGAATATGTTTCTGGCGAGTAGCTGTTTTGATAGCGGTAATAATTTGGCGGGTAATGCATAATTCTGCAAAAGCTTTGAATGAAGTCAGCTTGTCCTCTCTAAAATCACGGATAGATTTGTAGAGTCCAATCATGCCTTCCTGAACGATATCTTCCCGATCAGCCCCGATTAAGAAGTAGGATCTTGCTTTTGCCCTTACAAAATTACGGTACTTTGTAATCAAGTAATCTAACGCATCACTGTCTCCGACATGAACCATTTCAATGACCTGCTCGTCTTCCAACTGGCAAAAACGTTCTTTGCTGAACTGTTCTTTGCTGAATTTTCCCTGGTTGTTTTGTAAGTTCACTCCGATCCCCCCGACCGCACGTAGATAGAAATATTATACAGTAATGGACAAAAAAGCGTCAACCTAATCCAAGTCGCCACGCCGCCATTTTTCGAAGATCTTCAAGACGTCTTCTGACAATGGAATTTTCCCCGCGGGACGTTCTGAGGTGATTTGTTTCACCCTTTTTTCGATTTGCCTTTCGATCGCTTCGACTTCCCTGAGCAGCTCCCTGGCTGATTTGCGCAGGGCCCCTTGGCCGAAAATCGCCCATTGCTCTGTGTAGTCAGATGTGGCAACATGGAGTTGCGTCTGAATATTATTCAAGTCTGACACCAGTTTTTCGATCCGTTCATCAGCCGTTTCATTTTCCCTTGTGAATATCACTTCTACGCGATGATTGACCTTCTTTTTCTCGATTCCTTTAACGAGATGCGCATCAAAGACAACGATTACCCGGAACCCAGTATACGATTGATATTCCGCCATCTTCTGTATCAACAGATCCCTTGCTTCTTCAAAACTGTTTTCTTTTAAATCTTTCAACTGAGGCCATGCCCCAATCATGTTATAACCGTCGACCAACAGGATGTCCATTCCGTCTATTCTCCCAGAGGGCTTCGTTTCCGGTACACTTCATACATCAGGAGGCCGGCTGCGACTGAGGCGTTCAGGGACGTAACTTTTCCCGCCATCGGCAGGCGGATGAGAAAATCACATTTCTCTTTTACAAGCCTTCCCATGCCTTTTCCTTCGCTGCCGATGACAAGCGCAAGCGGCATATTTCCGTCAAGCGACCTGTAGTCCTGTTTTCCAGACGCATCGGTACCGACTACCCAAATGCCCCGTTGCTTCATTTCTTCCAGGGTTCGCGACAGGTTGGTCACTTTGACGACCGGAATATGTTCGATGGCTCCTGTCGAGGCTTTGGCGACAGTCGTCGTAAGGCCGACCGCGCGCCTCTTCGGGATGATGATGCCATGAGCCCCTACCGCATCTGCGGTGCGCATAATAGAGCCCAGATTGTGCGGATCCTCAATCTCGTCTAAAACGAGGATAAACGGCTGTTCATTTCTGTCTTCGGCCTTTTGAAAAAGATCATCCAGCTCGGCATACTCGTAAGCCGCGACCTGAGCGACGACGCCTTGATGCTGTCCGGAAACCATTTGATCAAGTTTTTTTCTTGGGACATAATGAATCGTGATGCCTTTTTTGGCGGCAAGTTCAACGACTTGCTGAGCCTGTCCCTTCACTGTGTTTTCCGCCATCCACAGCTTATACAATTCCCGGCCTGACTTTAATGTTTCGATGACCGCGTTTTTTCCTATGACGTAATCATGCTGCTCACTCATTTGACTTCCTCCCTGCCATCCCGTTTTTCCAGTGCTGCTTTGATGAGTTCATTAAGCCTATCTTCCCTGTTCTCAAGAAAAAGATACCCGATGACCGCCTCAAAAGCCGTACTGTAACGATATGTTTGAACATCCGTATTTTTCGGTACCGTTCCGGATTTGGCATTCCGTCCTCTTCTCAGCACAGCCTGTTCTTCCTCGGTGAAAAATTCCTGCTCCTCTAGCGCAAACAGCATGCTTGCCTGCGACTTGGCAGAGACATAGCGCCTCGACTGCCTGTGCAGATCATTGGGCCTTGTCCTGCCTTGCTTTAAGAGGTGATGCCTGACGTATACCTCTAATACGGCATCACCCATGTAAGCAAGCGCCAAACCATTCAGCTGTTTGGCGTCTTTAATGGTTTCCAAATTCATGTTTACGATTCTCCTCTTTTCCAGCGTGTACCCTGTGGAGTGTCCTCCAGGATAATGTTCATGCTTTTCAGCTGGTCGCGAATCTGGTCAGATGTTGCGAAGTCACGGTTTCTGCGGGCTTCATTCCGCTTCTCGATCAGTTCTTCAATATCCTTATCCAAAAGTTCCTGTTCCTTGAGGGAGAAGCCGAGAACTGAGCAGATCTCGTCAAACAGCTGTAGAAATGCCTGAATGACATGTTCTGAAGTATTCTTTTCCTGCAGATAGTAGTTGGCGTGTTTGGCCAGATCAAACAGGACGGAAATTGCATTCGCTGTATTAAAATCATCATCCATTGCCGTTTCAAAGGCTTTTCGCTGCTCTTCAATTTTTCCAAGCCATTCTGAATCGCCCTCTGTTAAATTTGTACTGCTTTTCAGGCGATACTGCAAATTGCTATAAGCTGTTTTTAGACGCCCAAAAGCATTTTTTGTGTTTTCAAGAAGTTCGACCGAATAGTTGATCGGATGTCTGTAATGAACAGACAGCATGAAAAACCGCAGCACTTGGGGATCATGCTCTTTAATAATGTCATGCACAAGCACAAAGTTACCGAGCGATTTTGACATTTTCTCATTATCGATATTAATGTAGCCGTTATGAAGCCAATATTTCGCGAAAGGCTTCCCTGTCAATGCTTCCGATTGGGCAATTTCGTTTTCGTGATGCGGGAAGGTCAAATCCTGGCCGCCGGCGTGAATGTCGATCGAATCGCCCAAATATTTTTTCGCCATCGCAGAGCACTCGATATGCCAGCCGGGACGGCCTTTTCCCCAAGGGCTATCCCAGGAGATTTCGTTATCTTTCGCCGCTTTCCATAATGCGAAATCGAGCGCATCTTCTTTTTTCTCGCCCACTTGAATCCGGGCGCCTGATCTCAGCTCATCGACTGATTGATGTGACAGCTTTCCATAGCCTTCAAACGATCTTGTTTTATAATAAACATCCCCGTCTGCCTCATAAGCATAGCCCTTATCGATCAGCGTTCGAATAAAATCGATGATTTCATCCATGTTTTCAGTGACGCGCGGATGGCAATCCGCTTTTGTGCAGCCCAGTGAACCGACATCTTCGAAGTACGCCTTAATAAAGCGTTCGGCGATGACCGGCACTTCCTCTCCAAGCTCATTTGCCGCTTTAATTAATTTGTCATCGACATCTGTAAAATTGGAGACGTATTGGACGTCATAGCCTTTATACTCCAAATACTTTCTGACCGTGTCATAGACGATCGCCGGCCTCGCGTTTCCGATGTGGATGTAGTTATATACGGTCGGCCCGCACACATACATTTTGACCTTGCCTTCTTCAAGAGGCACAAACGGCTCTTTTTTTCGTGTGAGAGTATTATACAGTGTTAGTGTCACAGCTCATCTTCCCTTTCTTTTCTCCGGAGCTCTTGTTTCAGCTGCCTGATTTCGTTTTCCAATTCTCTGAAGCGGTCAGCCACCGGATCCGGCAAGTCCTGGTGGTTCAAGTCGCGTCTGATTTTCTTTCCGTTTTGTACGACGACGCGGCCCGGGATGCCGACAACGGTGGAGCATTCAGGCACATCATGCAGGACGACGGAGCCGGCGCCGATTTTCGCCCCTCTTCCGATTGTAATGGATCCAAGCACTTTTGCCCCTGTTGAGATCAGGGCATGATCCTCGATTGTCGGATGCCTTTTGCCTTTTTCTTTTCCAGTTCCTCCTAGCGTTACGCCCTGAAAAACCGTGACATTGTTTCCGATCTCACAGGTTTCGCCGATCACAACCCCCATGCCGTGATCGATGAAAAACCTCCTGCCGATCTTGGCACCCGGGTGAATTTCGATTCCTGTAAAGAAGCGGGCGATTTGAGAGATCGTTCTGGCGATGAAAAACCTTTTTCTTTTATATAAAGCATGTGCAATTCGATGCGCCCATATAGCATGCAAACCTGAATAAGTTAAGATGACTTCAATGTAGCTTCTCGCAGCTGGATCTTGATCAAATACGACGTCTACATCTTCTTTCAGCATTTTAAAGAACACATGATTCCCCCCGTTCCCCGCTTCCTTTGTCTCTATCTATTGTCAAACCATATAAAAAAACGCCTCTGTCTAATGACAGAGACGCTTTTTGACGCGCGGTTCCACTCTGTTTAGAAAACAGCACAGCTGTTTTCTCAACTCTCATCCATAACGGCGGATACCGCCTTTGAATACTTGTGTAAAAACGTTCTTCAAAGGTCTCAAGAGGTGCATTTCTAAAGCCCGGCGCTTAAGTCTTTTCCAGCCGATGAAGACTCTCTCTTTAAAGGCCCTGGCTTTATACTTATCCCTGTCAACGATTTATCTTATTGAATAATGTTATTCAGCCGTTTTAAAACGGTGTCTTTCCCCAATAATTCAATGGACTGAGGCAGTTCAGGACCGTGGGTCTGGCCTGTCGTCGCTACGCGGATCGGCATAAACAGCTTTTTCCCTTTATGTCCTGTTTCTTTTTGAACGGCTTTGATGGATGCCTTGATCTCATCTGCCGTAAACGAGTCAAGCTGCTCAAGCTTTTCGGCAAATACGCGAAGCACTTCCGGAACCTGCTCTTCTTCTAAAACTGTTCTTGCTTCACGATTATACTGGATATCGTCTTTAAAGAACAACTCTGTTAACTCGACGATTTCAGCGCCGTAGCTCAACTGTTCCTGATATAGAGAAATCAGCTTGCGAACCCATTCCTGTTCGCTGCCTGTTAGCTCTTCTGAAACCTTGCCCGCTTTTTGCAAATGCGGAACGGTCAATTCGATCACCTGATCAAGATCAAGTTTTTTCACATACTGGTTGTTGACCCATTTCAGTTTATGCGTATCAAATACCGCTGGTGATTTTGACAAACGGTGTACATCAAATATCTCAATAAACTGTTCTTTTGTAAACAGCTCTTCTTCTCCGACCGGCGACCAGCCGAGAAGAGTGATGAAGTTAAACAATGCTTCCGGCAAATAGCCGAGCTCTTCGTACTGTTCGATAAACTGAATGATGGACTCATCCCGTTTGCTCAGTTTTTTACGGTTTTCATTGACGATTAATGTCATATGTCCAAATGCCGGGATGTCCCAGCCAAAGGCGTTGTAAATCATGATCTGCTTCGGCGTATTGGAAATGTGGTCTTCGCCGCGCAGGACATGCGTCATTTTCATTAAATAGTCATCGACAGCTACGGCAAAGTTGTAAGTAGGCGTTCCGTCTTTCTTCACGATAACGAAGTCGCCGATGCCGTCTGTTTCAAAAGAAATTTCTCCTTTGACGATGTCATTGAAGCTGATGACTTCTCCTTGAGGGACTTTAAAGCGGATGCTCGGCTGTCTTCCTTCAGCTTCGAGCTTTTCCTGCTCTTCTTTAGTTAAATTGCGGCACTTGCCTGAGTAGCGCGGCATTTCTCCGCGGGCAGCCTGTTCCTCGCGCTCTTTCTCAAGCTCTTCTTCCGTGCAGTAACATTTGTAGGCAAGCCCTTTTTCAAGAAGCTCCTCGTAATATGTTTTGTAAATGTCGTTTCTTTCGGATTGGCGGTATGGTCCGTATTCTCCGCCGACATCCACGCTTTCATCCCAGTCGATGCCCAGCCATTTTAAATAGTTCAGCTGGCTTTGCTCTCCGCCTTCAATGTTACGCTTCCGGTCCGTATCTTCAATGCGGATGATGAATTTTCCGCCTTGGCTCCGGGCAAACAAATAATTAAAGAGAGCGGTTCTGGCATTTCCGATATGTAAATGGCCTGTTGGGCTCGGCGCATAACGAACCCGAACTTCGTTTCCCATCTGTCTAACTTCCTTTCGTCTCTAACAGAGTTCAAATTTATTTCCTATTCTATCATCAAATGAACCTGTCTTCAAAATGAATTATACCTTTTGGAGCAGAACGGAAGCCTGAGCGGCGATTCCTTCGGCTCTTCCCGTAAATCCAAGCTTTTCGGTTGTGGTCGCTTTTACGTTAATTTGGGACATTTCCGCCTCAAGCCCTTCGGCAATTCTGGCTCTCATGTCTTCGATATACGGCGCCATTTTAGGCTTTTGGGCGATGATTGTACAATCCAGGTTCCCGAGCGTATAGCCTTTTTCCTTCACAATCATCCAGACGTGACGAAGGAGTTTGAAGGAGTCGGCATCTTTGAACTCAGGGTCGGTATCCGGAAAGTGTTTTCCGATATCGCCCTCGCCGACGGCGCCGAGACATGCATCCGCAATCGTGTGCAAAAGCACATCGGCATCCGAATGTCCGAGCAGGCCTTTTTCGTAAGGAATCGTAATTCCCCCGATAATGAGCGGCCTGCCTTCCACTAGTTGATGGACGTCAAATCCTTGGCCTATTCTAAACATGTTCATTCCTCTTTTCCGCTTCTAATATCGCTTCTGCGACAAGCAAGTCATCCGGGGTCGTCAGTTTGATGTTTTGATAATCCCCTTGAATGATTGCAACCGTACCTCCGGCTTCCTCGACCAGACTGGCGTCGTCCGTACCGAGGAAACCTTTTGTTTCAGCCTCAAGGTGAGCATTCATCAGAATAGAAAGACGAAAAGCTTGTGGGGTTTGAGCGGCCCACAAGCTTGAACGTTCAATCGTTCCGGCTACTTCACCGTCTTGAACGCGTTTGATCGTGTCTTTAACAGGTACGGCAACGATAGCAGCCCCTGTTTCCTTCGTTTTCTCGACAAGCTGTTCGATATATTCCCGTTTAATAAAGGGTCTTGCTCCGTCATGGACGAGGACCGTTTCCTCTTTGCCGGCCGCTTTAATACCCGCAAATACGCTTTGCTGGCGTTCTCTTCCGCCCGGAACCATCTCGATCGGAGTTGTAAAATGATAGGTTTTTAAAAGGGTGCTGAATTCACCGAATTCCTGTTCATTGATGACAAGAATGATCCTTTTGCAGGCATCATGGTTATCAAACACCTTTAATGTATGAATAATCACAGGTATTCCTTTCGCCTCGATAAACAGTTTGTTTTTCCCGGCATTCATTCGTTTACCTTGTCCGGCGGCAGGAATAACGACTTCGTAATTCATTTTATTTCTCCCTTTTTCAAAGCGCCTTTTCCAGCAGTTTTGGCTTGGCGAATATCATTCTGCCTGCCGCTGTCTGCAGCACGCTGGTCACGAGCACGTCGATATGTTTGCCGATATAATTTCGCCCTTCTTCCACGACAATCATCGTGCCGTCGTCCAGATAAGCCACGCCCTGATTATGTTCTTTCCCGTCTTTGATGACCTGCACCTTCATTTCTTCTCCCGGAAGCACGACAGGTTTGACGGCGTTGGCAAGGTCGTTGATGTTCAATACGGCAACCTTTTGGAGCTCGCATACTTTGTTCAAATTGAAATCGTTGGTAACGACAACGCCTGAGGTCAATTTCGCCAGTTTGACAAGCTTGCTGTCGACCTCTTGAATATCTTCAAAATCGCCTTCATAAATTTCAACTTTGATATCGAGCTCTTTCTGGATCCGATTTAAAATATCCAGTCCTCTCCGTCCTCTGTTTCGTTTGAGGACGTCTGAAGAGTCGGCGATATGCTGCAGCTCCTCAAGCACAAACTGAGGAATCACAATGACGCCTTCAAGAAATCCGGTCTGACAAATATCAGCAATTCTCCCATCTATAATAACACTTGTGTCTAAAATTTTCAGCTTTTTGTCTTCTTCAGGACGCTCTTCCTCAGCAGAACCTTTTTTCTTTCTCGATGTGAAAAGTGTCAGCATTTCATCCTTTTTCTTGAAACCTACACGGAATCCGAGATAGCCGAGAAATGCGGCCAACACAATCGGAATGACCGTGCTGATCAACTGATAAGGGATGTCTTTTAACGGAATGACGTTGACGATAAGATAAGCGAGCATAAGTCCGAAGATTAATCCCAAAGAGCCGAACAATAAATCTGAGACAGGTGCTTTGATCAAGGAATCCTCAATTTGTTTCACCCAGTTGATGACATGATCCGCACACCAGATGCCCAGAAGAAAAAAGATGATAGCTCCTAAACAAGCGGACGCATACGGGTTTGTTACTAAAGGTATGTCCTGTACATTTAACAGCACAAACAATTCCGGTATGAGAAAAATACCGATAACGCCTCCCAAAATCGCAAAGAACGCTTGAACTATTCGTTTCAACATACCTTCACCTCCTTTAAAATAATCGTTTTAATTTTTATGAATGCAGCTGTTTCAACCGGAAAAAGGGAAAACAAAAAGTAAGAATAATATACCCATAAATTGCAAATTTTAATCACTTTTAGAAATTTTTCTCACAGCTGCCTGTCAGTATAATGTTTCTCCTGAAGTCTCTTTAACCCTTTCTTTATCTTTTGGGCACGGACCGCCCCAATTCCTTCCACTTCATCCAATTCTTTTACATCCGCTTCGATAATGAGCTTTAAATGGCCGAATGCTTCGACAACATTTTCTACGATCGGCATCGGGAGACGGGGGATTTTGTGAAGGAGCCTGTAGCCTCTCGGGAAAACGTATTCCTCCATATTCGTAGTTGCTGAATAGCCTAAAAGCTTAAGGAGAATCGAGTCATCCAGCAATTCGAAACTCGACATATCCTGTAGCTGCTTCAGCAGGACAAACGGGTCTTTGATTTTTTCTTTCACATAATCTTTAACGAACAGCGCCGCTTCCTGCTCCATATCAGTGATCAGTTCACTAACCTGGAGCCTGATGAGATGGCCTTCTGTTCCAAGCTCTTTAATATACATATTAATTTCGTTTTTGATTCTGAGCACCATTTCATATCGATGCAGAACAGAGATGACATCCCCAAATGTCACAAGCTCTTCAAACTCCAGCGCATTCAAATTGGAAATCGCATGGTCCAAAATGAGTTTGTATTTTTCGAGTGTCTGAATCGCCTGATTGGCTTTTGTTAAGATAAAGCCGATATCTTTGAGTATATATTTCATATTTTCCTGATAGAGCGTAATCACATTCCGCCTTTCAGAAATTGCAATGATCAGACAGCCGGTCTGCTTGGCCACACGCTCGGCCGTTCTGTGCCTCATGCCCGTCTCAGAGGATGGTATCGTCGCCTCAGGCATAAGCTGCGTATTGGCATATAGAATTTTCTGCCCTGAATCGCTGAGAATAATCGCCCCGTCCATTTTAGCCAGCTCGTACAGATGAGCCGGAGAGAAAGAAGAATTAATGTGGAACCCTCCGTCAACCACTTCTTTCACTTTATCATTGAAGCCGACCACGATTAATCCGCCTGTTTTGGCCCGAAGGACATTTTCGATTCCCTCGCGAAGAGGTGTGCCGGGGGCGACAAACTGCAATATTTCTGAAAGGTCCTGTTTCGCTCCTTTTTTGTCTTTTTCCATATATTATGATCCTCCTAATGAAGCTCGAAGGGCCTCAGCTACATTTTCAACACCGACGACTTCAATTCCTTTCGGCTTTGTCCATCCTTCCACATTTGCAGAAGGAATAATCATTCTTTTAAAACCAAGCTTCGCCGCTTCCTGCACCCTCTGTTCTATCCTTGATACTCTGCGGACTTCCCCTGTCAAGCCGACTTCGCCGATAAAACAATCCGTCGGATGAGGCGGGGTGTCTCTGAAGCTTGAGGCGATGCTCACCGCAACGGCGAGGTCGATCGCCGGCTCGTCCAGCTTGACGCCGCCGGCGACTTTTAAATAGGCGTCTTGATTTTGCAGCAGCAGCCCCACCCTTTTTTCTAAAACCGCCATCAGCAATGAGACGCGGTTATGATCAATTCCGGTTGCCATCCTGCGCGGATTTCCAAAACTCGTCGGGGAAATCAGCGCCTGAATCTCTACTAAGACCGGCCTCGTGCCTTCCATTGAAGCCACGACACTCGAGCCGGCTGCTCCAGCCGAGCGCTCTTCGAGAAAGATCTCCGACGGATTCAGCACTTCTGTCAGGCCCTCTTCCCTCATTTCAAAGATTCCCATTTCATTCGTTGATCCAAACCGGTTTTTGACGGCTCTTAAAATCCGAAATGTATGATGCCGCTCACCTTCAAAATAAAGGACGGTGTCGACCATATGTTCCAGAAGTCTCGGTCCGGCAATCGAACCTTCTTTTGTGACATGCCCGACGATAAATATCGGAATCCCTTTTGTTTTTGCAATTCTCATCAGCTCAGCGGTGCATTCCCTGACCTGGGACACGCTGCCTGGAGCAGATGTAATATCACTTTGGTAAACGGTTTGAATCGAATCAACCACCACGAATGATGGATTCATCTCTTCTATAGAAGACGTAATATACTCCATATCGGTTTCAGATAAAACGTGAAGAGTGGGACTGTTGATGCCTAGACGGTCTGCTCTCAGCTTTGTCTGCTTGACCGATTCTTCACCTGAGATGTACAGGACATTTTCTTTTGAATCAGCGAGCTGGGCAGATACTTGAAGCAGCAAGGTTGATTTCCCGATGCCGGGATCGCCTCCGATTAAAACGAGTGAACCTTTGACAATACCGTTTCCCAAGACGCGGTTGAATTCGCCCAG
The DNA here is from genome assembly GCF_053903205.1 of Bacillus sp. JZ34. Classification (NCBI taxonomy): domain Bacteria; kingdom Bacillati; phylum Bacillota; class Bacilli; order Caryophanales; family Bacillaceae; genus Bacillus; species Bacillus sp. JZ34. The sequence goes on from NZ_CP096403.1 coordinate 4,287,049, forward strand.
TTTCGTTTTAATTCGCGGCTCTTCTGTTGTTTCGATTGAAGTGAGAGGTGAAGGCTTTTGCACCGTTTGAACGGAATGTGAAAAAGCGGTTCTTCTGTTGGCGGCGGGTTTTTTTATCGTTTCTTCCACCATGGTATTCCATGTGCCGCATCCGGGGCACTTCCCCATCCACTTGGCGGATTCGTAACCGCATGAGTGACAAATGAATTTAGTCTTTGTTTTAGCCATTGATTTTTCAAAACGCTCCCTTTATAAGAAAGTGAGGCATACTGATGAACATCGTATGCCTCTTTCTTTTGTCTCTATATTAGTTCGTTTTAGCTTCGGTTTTTACGACAAATTCTCCGCCTTCTACATCCAAAACAATATGCTGGCCTTTTTCAATATGGCCTTTCAGGAGCTCTTCAGACAGCCGGTCCTCCACGTGTTTTTGGATTGCTCTTCTGAGAGGGCGCGCCCCGTATTCGAGATCCACGCCTTCATCGGCAATTTTTTCTTTAGCCGCTTCAGTCAGCTCAATTGACAGATCCTGTTCTTTCAGACGCTTAGTTAATTGTTCTGACATGAGGGATACAATATCTTTCAAATGTTTTTTCTCCAAAGAGTGGAAGACGATAATCTCATCAATCCGGTTGATAAATTCAGGTCTGAAGGCACGTTTTAATTCGCCCATGACTTTGTCTTTCATATCTTTATAATTCTGGGTTTCATCCTGCACATTAAACCCGACGTATTTATTTCTTCTCAGTTCGCTCGCACCGACGTTTGATGTCATGATCAAAATCGTATTTCTAAAGTCGACCGTGCGCCCTTTTGAATCAGTCAGGCGACCGTCTTCAAGCACTTGCAGCAAAATATTGAAGACATCAGGGTGCGCTTTTTCGATTTCGTCAAGCAAGACGACGGAATACGGTTTTCTTCTCACTTTTTCAGTGAGCTGTCCGCCTTCATCATAGCCGACATATCCCGGAGGGGAACCGACGAGTCTTGATGTTGAATGTTTTTCCATATACTCGGACATATCGATGCGAATCATGGCTTCTTCATCGCCGAAAATGGACTCGGCAAGTGCACGGGCAAGCTCCGTTTTTCCTACGCCTGTAGGGCCGAGGAAAATAAAAGAACCGATAGGACGTTTTGGATCTTTTAAGCCGGCACGCGCGCGTCTGACTGCTTTGGCAACCGCAACGACAGCCTCATCTTGGCCGATAACGCGGGAATGAAGAATGCTCTCCATGTTCAGTAATTTGTCTGTTTCAGTCTGCGCAATTTTCGAAACCGGCACTCCGGTCCAGCTTGAAACAACCATTGCAATATCGTCGACGGTCACTTCTGAATTTTCCTGTCCCTGCTTTTCTTTCCAGGTTTTCTTGGTTTCTTCGACCTGTTCGCGCAGGCGCTGCTCCGTATCCCGTAATGACGCTGCTTTTTCGAATTCCTGGCTTTGGACAGCGGCATCTTTTTCTTTCCTTACTTCATCAAGCTTTTGTTCAAGCTCTTTTAAGTTCGGAGGCGTTGTAAATGAACGCAGGCGAACCTTTGAACCGGCTTCATCGATTAAGTCGATCGCCTTGTCAGGCAGAAAACGGTCCGAAATATACCGGTCTGACAGCTTCACAGCCGCTTCAATCGCTTCATCCGTAATCGATACGCGGTGGTGGGCTTCATAGCGGTCTCTGAGACCTCTCAATATTTGAATGCTCTCTTCAGGAGACGGCTGGTCAACCTGAATCGGCTGAAAACGCCGTTCGAGTGCAGCATCTTTTTCAATGTATTTGCGGTATTCATCAAGGGTTGTCGCTCCGATACATTGCAGCTCTCCGCGCGCCAGAGACGGTTTAAGGATATTGGAGGCATCGATGGCCCCTTCCGCTCCCCCGGCTCCGATGAGAGTATGCAGCTCATCGATAAAGAGGATGATATTTCCCGCTTGACGAATTTCGTCCATCACTTTTTTCAGGCGGTCTTCAAATTCACCGCGGTATTTCGTACCGGCGACAACCGTTCCCATATCAAGCGTCATAACTCGCTTATCGCGGAGAATCTCCGGTACTTCGTTATTGATGATCTGCTGGGCGAGGCCTTCGGCAATCGCTGTCTTACCGACACCGGGCTCCCCAATTAACACAGGGTTGTTTTTCGTTCTGCGGCTCAGCACTTCAATTACGCGCTGAATTTCTTTGCTTCTGCCGATTACGGGGTCAAGGCTGTCTTCTTTTGCAATCGCCGTGAGATCCCTGGCAAGACTGTCTAAGGTTGGTGTGTTGGCATTGCTGTTGGCGCCTGAAGCAGCGCCACCGCTCTCATTGCTGCCCAACAGCTGCAATACTTGCTGTCTCGCTTTGTTTAAGCTGACGCCTAAATTATTCAGCACCCTTGCTGCAACACCTTCCCCTTCTCGGATTAAGCCGAGGAGGATGTGTTCAGTTCCAACGTAGGAGTGACCAAGCTTTCTTGCTTCATCCATTGCCAGTTCAGTCACTTTTTTGGCTCTCGGTGTGTAATGGATCGATTGTGACATCTCTTGCCCTCGGCCAATGAGGCTTTCAACTTCTTTTTGAATCTTGTCAGGGCTGAGTCCTAATGCCTGCAGCGCCTTTGCAGCAATCCCTTCTCCCTCGCGGACAAGGCCGAGGAGAATATGTTCTGTTCCAATGTTATTATGGCCCAGACGCAGAGCTTCTTCTTGAGCAAGCGCCAATACTTTTTGTGCTCTTTCTGTGAATCTTCCAAACATCATATCGTTTCATCCTCCTGTCTATTGCCGTTGTTTTCTAATTTCAGACGCTCCCTGATAAGAGCAGCCCGCCTGATGTCCCTCTCGTTTGGCCTTAAGACTCCTCCTGAATATTGCTGGAGAAATCCAGGCTGCGTGAGGATCATCAGCTCATTAAGTATATTGCTGGAAAGACCTTTTATTATCCCCAGGTCAATTCCAAGACGAACGTCTGAAAGACATCTTGCTGTTTCTTTCGATTCGATCATCCGGCAATTGGACAGTACGCCGTAAGATCTGTAGACGCGGTCTTCAAGCTCGATTTGCGAAGTCTGATAAAGCGCCTTTCTTGCTGAACGCTCTTGTTCGATCAACTGAGCAACGACGCTGTTCAGATCTTCGACAATGTCGTGTTCCGATTTACCGAGGGTAATTTGGTTGGAAATTTGAAAGATATTCCCTAATGCTTCGCTGCCTTCACCGTAAATTCCTCTAACAACAAGCCCCAATTGATTAATTGCCGGAATAATTCTGTTTATTTGCCTAGTTAACACTAAAGCAGGAAGGTGCATCATGACAGAAGCTCTAAGCCCGGTTCCGACATTTGTAGGACAGCTGGTCAAGTAGCCTCTTTGTTCTGAAAAAGCATAGTCAATCCGTTCTTCAATCCAATCGTCCACCTGATTTGCTGCTTTTAATGCTTCTGAAAGCTGAAATCCCGGGAACAGACATTGAATGCGAATATGATCTTCCTCATTCAGCATAATACTCACTTCTTCATTTTCAGAAAGAAGGCATGCGCCAAAGGAAGCTTCCGTCAAATGCGGACTGATCAGATGTTTTTCTACAAGAACCCTTTTTTCCAAAGGCTGGACCTGATCCATTTTCACAAGCTCGAATTTCCCGATACCTGGCACTTCATAGCCTGTGAATTGTTCTTCAAACAATGTAATAATCGCTGAAGCCTCTTCGTTTGAAAAAAGCGTTGGAAAACGAACTTTATCCAAGTTGCGAGCAAGACGGATCCGGCTGCTAAGCACGATGTCACTTTCAGGGCCTTCCTGCCGCATCCAATTGCTTAAAGCATTCTGAATAAAATGCTGCAGTGACATCAGTCCTCCTCCTCCTTGTTTGCATTCAGGTTTTGTTCAAGCGACCTGATCTGGTCTCTAATGTTGGCTGCTTTTTCAAATTCCTCCTGCTGAATTAATTCTTTCAGCTCTTTTTTCAATGCTTCAATTTGTCTTCTTACATGCAGGTTACCGCCGATCCGCTTTGGTATTTTACCGGCATGGACCGTGTTCCCGCTGTGAACTTTCCTTAAAACCGGAGTGATATAGGAATGGAAGGTTTTATAACATTCCGAACATCCAAATCGGCCTGTTTTTCGAAATTCCGGAAATGTCATATTGCATTTTTTGCATCTCAGAACCTGGTCCGGCTGTTGAAAAAGCTGAGCCTCGCTGCTGTTAGTAAAAGACGAGTCAAAATTCAGCAGTCCGGATAACAAATTATGGATGGAAAATCCGCCACTTTCATTCATAGAATATGACTCACTGTTTTCTTTCGCACATTGTTCACAGATATGCATTTCTTTTTTTTCGCCATTAATAACTTTCGTAAAGTGAAAAGTTGCTGGTCTTTCTTTACACTCTTGACATATCACGCTTCTCACCCGCTTTACTTAAATTTAAGTGACGTAAGCATGGCTTTCATCATTCTTGCTCTTAATTCGTCTCGTTCAGGCAAATCAATATATAATACAGAACGATCCATGACACTCACCATCAATTTTGCTTCACTTTTTGTAATGACACCATTTTCTAAAAGCCTTAAAATGATATCGTCTGAAGCAGCCTGGGAGAGCCTTGTATAGATATGATTCATAATGTTGTCAATCAAATCAATTTTATCGTTCATTTTAATTTTAATAATTCGGATATAACCGCCGCCGCCTCTTTTGCTTTCGACGATGTATCCGCGCTCACTCGTAAAACGCGTATTGATCACGTAATTGATCTGAGAAGGAACACACTGAAATTTATCGGCTATTTCGCTCCGTTTAATCTCTAATATTTCTTTCCCGTTCTGTTCTAATATTTGTTTCAAATACTGTTCGATTATGTCAGAAATATTTTTCCCCACTCAGCCCCCTCCTTCACTTGACTTTGACTATATTTGACTTTAACTTTACTATAAGTGGTTTTCGCTTTTTTTTCAACTAATTGCTCTTCGTCCTTTATTATTTCCACTTTTGGCTATCGTAAAACCTTAGGGAACAAGAAAAAAGACCAGCTTATATAAGCTGGTCTTTTTAATCGCTTGGCGGCGTCCTACTCTCACAGGGGGAAGCCCCCAACTACCATCGGCGCTGAAGAGCTTAACTTCCGTGTTCGGCATGGGAACGGGTGTGACCTCTTCGCTATCGCCACCAAACTATGTATGAGAGGTGTTCTCTCAAAACTAGATAACGGTCAGACAATTCACAAACATTTAGGTTAAGTCCTCGATCGATTAGTATCTGTCAGCTCCATGTGTCGCCACACTTCCACCTCAGACCTATCAACCTGATCATCTTTCAGGGATCTTACTTCCTTGCGGAATGGGAAATCTCATCTTGAGGGGGGCTTCATGCTTAGATGCTTTCAGCACTTATCCCGTCCGCACATAGCTACCCAGCGATGCCCTTGGCAGAACAACTGGTACACCAGCGGTGCGTCCATCCCGGTCCTCTCG
>NZ_CP096403.1:4295000-4297500 GCF_053903205.1 Bacillus sp. JZ34
GGGTCTGCCTTCTCATATCCTATGAATTCAGATATGGATACTGCTCCATTACGAGCAGTGGGTTTCCCCATTCGGAAATCTCCGGATCAAAGCTTGCTTACAGCTCCCCGAAGCATATCGGTGTTCGTCCCGTCCTTCATCGGCTCCTAGTGCCAAGGCATCCACCGTGCGCCCTTTCTAACTTAACCGTTAAAAAGAATCACTACGTGATATCTTGCTTACTAATTGAATGTGATGTCTACTGTTATCTAGTTTTCAAAGAACACGCTTTGAAGGAATGATCCTTCAAAACTAAACAAGATCTAAACGCACCTGTCTATAAGACCGCAAGGTCTTATATTCCGTATAATATCCTTAGAAAGGAGGTGATCCAGCCGCACCTTCCGATACGGCTACCTTGTTACGACTTCACCCCAATCATCTGTCCCACCTTCGGCGGCTGGCTCCAAAAGGTTACCTCACCGACTTCGGGTGTTACAAACTCTCGTGGTGTGACGGGCGGTGTGTACAAGGCCCGGGAACGTATTCACCGCGGCATGCTGATCCGCGATTACTAGCGATTCCAGCTTCACGCAGTCGAGTTGCAGACTGCGATCCGAACTGAGAACAGATTTGTGGGATTGGCTTAGCCTCGCGGCTTCGCTGCCCTTTGTTCTGCCCATTGTAGCACGTGTGTAGCCCAGGTCATAAGGGGCATGATGATTTGACGTCATCCCCACCTTCCTCCGGTTTGTCACCGGCAGTCACCTTAGAGTGCCCAACTGAATGCTGGCAACTAAGATCAAGGGTTGCGCTCGTTGCGGGACTTAACCCAACATCTCACGACACGAGCTGACGACAACCATGCACCACCTGTCACTCTGCCCCCGAAGGGGAAGCCCTATCTCTAGGGTTGTCAAAGGATGTCAAGACCTGGTAAGGTTCTTCGCGTTGCTTCGAATTAAACCACATGCTCCACCGCTTGTGCGGGCCCCCGTCAATTCCTTTGAGTTTCAGTCTTGCGACCGTACTCCCCAGGCGGAGTGCTTAATGCGTTTGCTGCAGCACTAAAGGGCGGAAACCCTCTAACACTTAGCACTCATCGTTTACGGCGTGGACTACCAGGGTATCTAATCCTGTTCGCTCCCCACGCTTTCGCGCCTCAGCGTCAGTTACAGACCAGAGAGTCGCCTTCGCCACTGGTGTTCCTCCACATCTCTACGCATTTCACCGCTACACGTGGAATTCCACTCTCCTCTTCTGCACTCAAGTTCCCCAGTTTCCAATGACCCTCCCCGGTTGAGCCGGGGGCTTTCACATCAGACTTAAGAAACCGCCTGCGCGCGCTTTACGCCCAATAATTCCGGACAACGCTTGCCACCTACGTATTACCGCGGCTGCTGGCACGTAGTTAGCCGTGGCTTTCTGGTTAGGTACCGTCAAGGTACCGCCCTATTCGAACGGTACTTGTTCTTCCCTAACAACAGAGTTTTACGATCCGAAAACCTTCATCACTCACGCGGCGTTGCTCCGTCAGACTTTCGTCCATTGCGGAAGATTCCCTACTGCTGCCTCCCGTAGGAGTCTGGGCCGTGTCTCAGTCCCAGTGTGGCCGATCACCCTCTCAGGTCGGCTACGCATCGTTGCCTTGGTGAGCCGTTACCTCACCAACTAGCTAATGCGCCGCGGGTCCATCTGTAAGTGGTAGCTAAAAGCCACCTTTTATAATTGAACCATGCGGTTCAATCAAGCATCCGGTATTAGCCCCGGTTTCCCGGAGTTATCCCAGTCTTACAGGCAGGTTACCCACGTGTTACTCACCCGTCCGCCGCTAACATCAGGGAGCAAGCTCCCATCTATCCGCTCGACTTGCATGTATTAGGCACGCCGCCAGCGTTCGTCCTGAGCCAGGATCAAACTCTCCATGAAGTTTGATAATGACTACGCACATTCGCATGTGCGATTTATTTAATGAATTAACAGGTACGTTTTGTCTTGTTTAGTTTTCAAAGATCATTATTAAAGCAACTCTATTATTATATCTCTTTTAAGATAAATAGTCAAGTGCTTTTTTAAAAATAAATGGTGGAGCCTAGCGGGATCGAACCGCTGACCTCCTGCGTGCAAAGCAGGCGCTCTCCCAGCTGAGCTAAGGCCCCAAAGAATGGTCGGGAAGACAGGATTCGAACCTGCGACCCCATGGTCCCAAACCATGTGCTCTACCAAGCTGAGCTACTTCCCGTTACACATAATGGCGCGCCCGAGAGGAGTCGAACCCCTAACCTTTTGATCCGTAGTCAAACGCTCTATCCAATTGAGCTACGGGCGCATATGTCAATGCCGAGGGCCGGACTTGAACCGGCACGGTAGTCACCTACCGCAGGATTTTAAGTCCTGTGTGTCTGCCAATTCCACCACCCCGGCGTGGATGGTTGGAGCGGAAGACGGGATTCGAACCCGCGACCCCCACCTTGGCAAGGTGGTGTTCTACCACTGAACTACTTCCGCAAATCTTTTTTAT
>NZ_CP096403.1:4300000-4357500 GCF_053903205.1 Bacillus sp. JZ34
CGCAGTCTGACTCCCAAGGATAAGTCTTTGGCATTCGGAGTTTGACTGAATTCGGTAACCCGGTAGGGGCCCCTAGTCCAATCAGTGCTCTACCTCCAAGACTCTTACCTTGAGGCTAGCCCTAAAGCTATTTCGGAGAGAACCAGCTATCTCCAGGTTCGATTGGCATTTCACCCCTACCCACACCTCATCCCCGCACTTTTCAACGTGCGTGGGTTCGGGCCTCCATTCAGTGTTACCTGAACTTCACCCTGGACATGGGTAGATCACCTGGTTTCGGGTCTACGACCACGTACTCATGCGCCCTATTCAGACTCGCTTTCGCTGCGGCTCCGTCTTTTCAAACTTAACCTTGCACGGGATCGTAACTCGCCGGTTCATTCTACAAAAGGCACGCCATCACCCGTTAACGGGCTCTGACTACTTGTAGGCACACGGTTTCAGGATCTCTTTCACTCCCCTTCCGGGGTGCTTTTCACCTTTCCCTCACGGTACTGGTTCACTATCGGTCACTAGGGAGTATTTAGCCTTGGGAGATGGTCCTCCCGGATTCCGACGGAATTTCACGTGTTCCGCCGTACTCAGGATCCACTCAGGAGAGAACGAAGTTTTGACTACAGGGCTGTTACCTCCTATGGCGGGCCTTTCCAGACCTCTTCATCTACCTCGTTCTTTTGTAACTCCGTACAGAGTGTCCTACAACCCCAAGAGGCAAGCCTCTTGGTTTGGGCTGTTCCCGTTTCGCTCGCCGCTACTCAGGGAATCGCATTTGCTTTCTCTTCCTCCGGGTACTTAGATGTTTCAGTTCCCCGGGTCTGCCTTCTCATATCCTATGAATTCAGATATGGATACTGCTCCATTACGAGCAGTGGGTTTCCCCATTCGGAAATCTCCGGATCAAAGCTTGCTTACAGCTCCCCGAAGCATATCGGTGTTCGTCCCGTCCTTCATCGGCTCCTAGTGCCAAGGCATCCACCGTGCGCCCTTTCTAACTTAACCGTTAAAAAGAATCACTACGTGATATCTTGCTTACTAATTGAATGTGATGTCTACTGTTATCTAGTTTTCAAAGAACACGCTTTGAAGGAATGATCCTTCAAAACTAAACAAGATCTAAACGCACCTGTCTATAAGACCGCAAGGTCTTATATTCCGTATAATATCCTTAGAAAGGAGGTGATCCAGCCGCACCTTCCGATACGGCTACCTTGTTACGACTTCACCCCAATCATCTGTCCCACCTTCGGCGGCTGGCTCCAAAAGGTTACCTCACCGACTTCGGGTGTTACAAACTCTCGTGGTGTGACGGGCGGTGTGTACAAGGCCCGGGAACGTATTCACCGCGGCATGCTGATCCGCGATTACTAGCGATTCCAGCTTCACGCAGTCGAGTTGCAGACTGCGATCCGAACTGAGAACAGATTTGTGGGATTGGCTTAGCCTCGCGGCTTCGCTGCCCTTTGTTCTGCCCATTGTAGCACGTGTGTAGCCCAGGTCATAAGGGGCATGATGATTTGACGTCATCCCCACCTTCCTCCGGTTTGTCACCGGCAGTCACCTTAGAGTGCCCAACTGAATGCTGGCAACTAAGATCAAGGGTTGCGCTCGTTGCGGGACTTAACCCAACATCTCACGACACGAGCTGACGACAACCATGCACCACCTGTCACTCTGCCCCCGAAGGGGAAGCCCTATCTCTAGGGTTGTCAGAGGATGTCAAGACCTGGTAAGGTTCTTCGCGTTGCTTCGAATTAAACCACATGCTCCACCGCTTGTGCGGGCCCCCGTCAATTCCTTTGAGTTTCAGTCTTGCGACCGTACTCCCCAGGCGGAGTGCTTAATGCGTTTGCTGCAGCACTAAAGGGCGGAAACCCTCTAACACTTAGCACTCATCGTTTACGGCGTGGACTACCAGGGTATCTAATCCTGTTCGCTCCCCACGCTTTCGCGCCTCAGCGTCAGTTACAGACCAGAGAGTCGCCTTCGCCACTGGTGTTCCTCCACATCTCTACGCATTTCACCGCTACACGTGGAATTCCACTCTCCTCTTCTGCACTCAAGTTCCCCAGTTTCCAATGACCCTCCCCGGTTGAGCCGGGGGCTTTCACATCAGACTTAAGAAACCGCCTGCGCGCGCTTTACGCCCAATAATTCCGGACAACGCTTGCCACCTACGTATTACCGCGGCTGCTGGCACGTAGTTAGCCGTGGCTTTCTGGTTAGGTACCGTCAAGGTACCGCCCTATTCGAACGGTACTTGTTCTTCCCTAACAACAGAGTTTTACGATCCGAAAACCTTCATCACTCACGCGGCGTTGCTCCGTCAGACTTTCGTCCATTGCGGAAGATTCCCTACTGCTGCCTCCCGTAGGAGTCTGGGCCGTGTCTCAGTCCCAGTGTGGCCGATCACCCTCTCAGGTCGGCTACGCATCGTTGCCTTGGTGAGCCGTTACCTCACCAACTAGCTAATGCGCCGCGGGTCCATCTGTAAGTGGTAGCTAAAAGCCACCTTTTATAATTGAACCATGCGGTTCAATCAAGCATCCGGTATTAGCCCCGGTTTCCCGGAGTTATCCCAGTCTTACAGGCAGGTTACCCACGTGTTACTCACCCGTCCGCCGCTAACATCAGGGAGCAAGCTCCCATCTGTCCGCTCGACTTGCATGTATTAGGCACGCCGCCAGCGTTCGTCCTGAGCCAGGATCAAACTCTCCATGAAGTTTGATAATGACTACGCACATTCGCATGTACGATTTATTTAATGAATTAACAGGTACGTTTGTCTTGTTTAGTTTTCAAAGATCATTATTAAAGCGACTTTTATATTATATCCAATCTCGGATATTAAGTCAAGAACTTTTTTTAAGTTCTTTTTTTCTTTCGCCGCCGTTTTGCGGCAACGAATAATAATATACCACCGTATTTATGATTGTGCAATACTTTTTTGAGAAAAAATTTAATTTGTTTTAAATGCGCAGCAGCCGCTTGTTACACGGCTGCTGCCCAAACGTCATTTAACGATGTCTCATTTGCGGGAATAGTAAAACGTCCCTGATTGAAGGAGAATTCGTCAAAAGCATAATCAGTCTGTCAATGCCGATTCCAAGACCGCCGGTAGGAGGCATTCCGTACTCCAGTGCTTCGACAAAGTCTTCATCCATCATATGCGCTTCATCGTTTCCTTCTTCACGTTCTTTTAATTGAGCTTCAAAGCGTTCTTTTTGGTCGATAGGATCATTTAATTCAGTAAATGCATTCGCGTGTTCACGGCCGACGATAAACAGCTCAAAACGGTCTGTAAATCGAGGGTCTTCAGGGTTTTTCTTAGCAAGCGGAGAAATCTCCACAGGGTGTCCGTATATAAAAGTAGGCTGAATCAACGTTTCTTCAACTTTTTGCTCGAAGAACTCATTAATGATATGTCCTACTGACATGCTTTCAGAAATTTCAATTCCGTGTTCTTTCGCGAATGTTCTTGCTTCTTCTACCGATACTTCTTTCCAGAAGTCTACACCGGTGGCTTCTTTAACAGCATCGACCATATGAAGTCTCTTCCATTCAGGCTTGAGGTCAACTTCATAATTTCCGTATTGAACGGTTGTAGTGCCAAGCACTTCTTGTGCAATATGAGCGATAAGGTTTTCCGTCAAGCTCATAATATCTTTATAGTCAGCATAAGCTTCGTAAAGTTCAATCATTGTAAATTCAGGATTGTGCCGTGTGGAAACTCCTTCATTTCTGAATACACGTCCGATTTCATAGACTTTTTCCAATCCGCCGACAATCAGCCTTTTCAAATGGAGCTCGATAGCGATCCTCATGTAAAGCGGCATATCAAGCGCATTATGATGCGTAATGAACGGACGGGCAGACGCTCCGCCCGGAATCGCGTGCATCGTAGGCGTCTCAACTTCTAAGTATCCGTGGTCATCTAAGTATCTTCTCATCGATTGAATGATTTTGCTGCGCGTAATAAACGTATTTTTGCTTTCCGGGTTTACGATCAAGTCCAAATAACGCTGACGGTAGCGCTGTTCGATGTCTTTTAATCCGTGATATTTGTCCGGAAGCGGACGAAGTGCTTTTGTTAATAAATCAAAGGATGTAGCTTTGACAGACAATTCGCCAACATTCGTTTTAAACATGACGCCTGTAACGCCGACAATGTCCCCGAGGTCAGAGCTTTTAAACCATTCGTACTGCTCTTCACCGACACTGTCTTTCCTGACATAGATCTGAATCTGGCCCTTTAAATCCTGAATGTGCGCGAATCCCGCTTTTCCTTTTCCACGCTTTGTCATCATCCGGCCGGCAATCGTCACTTCAATTGCTTTTTCCTCTAATTCTTCTTTTGAGAATTCATTATATGATTCAATGAGATCAGTTGATTGATGGGTGCGGTCAAAACGCTGCCCGAAAGGATCTTTCCCGTTTTCTCTCAATTGATTCATTTTATCGCGTCTGACTTGCAGCTGGTCGTTTAATTCTTCATGGTTATGCTCTTCATGACTCATCATATATCACTCCGTTACTTTTAGTCTTTCAGGAAAAAAGCAGAAAAACTGCCAGTGAAAACTGGCAGTGAGCAGAGGTCGGATTTATCCTACTTTTGCATCCTGAAGCTCTTTTGCCTCGGCTTCAATCGTAAACGCGTCTAAAAGCTGAACGAGCTCATCCCTCGTTTCGCAATGATTAATTTCATTCCGGACCTTTGCGTTTCCTCTTATGCCTTTTAGATACCAGGCTGCGTGCTTTCTCATTTCGCGAACCGCAACATTTTCGCCTTTCAGTCCGATTAATCGGTCAAGGTGAAGTTTGCAGACAGACATTTTCTCACGCACTTTCGGCTCATCTTTCAATTCGCCTGTTTCTAAATAGTGAACCGTACGGTAAATCATCCACGGGTTACCCAGCGCTGCACGGCCGATCATGACACCGTCAACCCCTGTTTCATCAAGCATGCGTTTTGCATCTTGCGGAGTTTTGACATCACCGTTTCCGATTACCGGTATTGAAACGGACTGCTTCACTTCTTTGATAATATCCCAATTTGCCGTTCCTTCGTACATTTGCACGCGGGTCCGCCCGTGAAGAGCGACCGCTTTTCCGCCTGCGCGCTCTACAGCTTTCGCATTCTCAACGGCAAAGATATGGTCTTCATCCCAGCCCATTCTCATTTTTACGGTCACCGGCTTGTCAACAGCCTCCACTACTGCAGAAACCATTTCATAAATTTTATTCGGATCAAGCAGCCATTTGGCTCCTGCATCACATTTTGTAATCTTTGGCACCGGACATCCCATGTTTATATCAATAATATCCGCAGTTGTGTTTTGGTCAACAAACCTCGCCGCTTCGACAAGCGTTTCTTTTTCGCCGCCGAAGATCTGCAGGCTGAGCGGCTTTTCACGTTCATCGATATAAAGCATTCCCATTGTTTTTGCATTATTGTAAAGGATCGCTTTATCGCTGACCATTTCGGCGCAGACCAAACCCGCTCCGAATTCCTTAACCGTCAAGCGGAAGGCGGAGTTGCAGACACCGGCCATCGGCGCAAGCACAACCCTGTTTTTTAATTCTATATCACCGATTTTAAACATTTTTAGTCCTCCTTTCTTATTCTTCTGATGGAGATAATTCCTCCACTGTTATATTTAAAGTATTGGCTACATCCCTGAGCATGCTCTCCGACGGCATACGATTCCCGCGTTCTACTTCACCAAGCACAGAAACGGATATACCCAATGCTTTTGCAAACCCTTCTTGAGTATAACCCTTCAGCTTTCGATATGCACGAATTCGTCTACCCCAGATTTCTGCTTCCATACTCTTACACCTTCTTGATTTTTCGCATGATTGACAGCTCCCTCAAGCTCGGGATAAATCTCCAGCAGCGGGATGAGCACAAACAAACGTTCATGCATTCTAGGATGAGGAACGATAAGTTGCTCTGTCTCAATATTTTCACGATTATACAACAAAATGTCAAGGTCTGCAGTTCTCGGCCCCCATCTGATGTCGCGTTTGCGGCCGAGTTCTTTTTCAATACGCTGAGTCAAATCAAGCAATTCAAACGGTGAAAGAGATGTTTTAACAGCTGCAGCCATGTTTAAAAATAGATCTTGGTCTGTATACCCGACAGGATCTGTTTCATAAATCGACGAGATGTCTGTCACCTGTACAGACGGATGTTGATGGAGGAGAGAGACAGCTTTTTTTAAATATTCTTCCCGCTGGCCGATATTCGAGCCGAGCGCTATATATGCCGAATTGTTCATTGTCGTTTCCTCGTCATCTCGATGGCCACCGATTTATAGTGTCCCGGTATAGGCGGGTCAGGCTTGACGACTTTGACCGTGCATTCCTGAACCGCTTCAAAATGCTTCAGCACTTTTGCGGCAATCGTTTCTGCGAGGGTCTCCACAAGGTTGACCGGCTCTCCCTCCACAACCTCTTTGCACAGCTTATACAAATCAGCATAATTAATGGTGGCATCAATACGATCCGTTTTTCCGGCTTCGCTTAAGTCTAGAAATGCTGTCAGATCAACGCGGAATCTTTGGCCAAGTTTGTTTTCTTCTTTGAAAACACCGTGATATCCGTAAAACTCCATGCCCTCTACATACACTTTATCGATGATAAACGCCTCCTTTATCAATCATGGCATCCATCATTTTTGCCATCCTGGAAATTTGCTTGACGTCATGCACCCTGACGATATCGCACCCTTTTTGAATACCGAGGCATACCGTCGCGCCCGTGCCTTCCGCCCTCTCCTCAGGCGGCAGATCCAGAACACGGCCGATAAATTTTTTGCGTGACGTCCCCAATAAAACCGGGTATCCGAGTTCGCTGAATTTCTCAAGCTGGTTCATGACCGCCAGATTGTCATGATACGTTTTGGCAAAGCCGATACCCGGATCAAGTACGATGTGATGATCTTGAACGCCTGCTGATTTTGCAATGCTCACACATTCCATCAAATCAGACAGCATGTCCGGGATCAAGTCCTTATAATTCCGTTCCTCGCGGTTATGCATCAAGATAATCGGCACATTATGAGCGGCCGCAACCCGGGCCATGTCAGGGTCTGCTTTTGCTCCCCAGACATCATTGATAATCGTTGCACCGGCCTTAAGGGCTTCATCCGCCACTTTTGCTTTATAAGTGTCAACAGAAATCGGCACGTCGATTTCCTGAACAAGTTTTTCAATTACAGGTATGACCCTTGACAGCTCCTCATCAAGAGAAACCTTTTCCGCCCCCGGCCTCGTTGATTCTCCTCCGATATCAAGGATATGGGCGCCGTCTTCGATCATTTGCTTTGCATGAATAACGGCGCGGTCGATGCTGTTATATTTTCCGCCGTCTGAAAAAGAATCGGGCGTCACATTTAAAATCCCCATGATCAATGTTTTATCTTCATAAGACAATGTGTATTGCTTTGCGGTCAACTTCTTTGAACGCACCGCTGTTTGAAGCGCCATATCCTTCACCCTTTAATTGAAATATAGTCTTTTGCTGCTTTTCTATCGTTAGTGTATGCCTCTTGCAGACGTTTCGACAAATTTCCATCCTTTCCCGGAAATTGAGTGCTGCCGATTCTCCGGAATGGAACGATTTCCTGAACGGAATTGGTCATCCATGCTTCGTCCGCAAAGAGAAGCTCCTTTAAAGGGTATACCCCCTGCATAACTTCGATTCCCATATCTGCAAGGCGCTCGATGACATAACGCCGGGTGACGCCGCCTAATATGCCGGTATCAAGAGAAGGTGTATACACACAACCGTCTTTTCCCCAAAAAATGTTGGAAATGATCCCTTCGGCTACAGCTCCGCCTTCGGTAAGAAAAATCCCTTCTTTGGCAGCGTCTGGTCCGAGCTCTCTTTTTCCGAACAGATTATTTAAAAAGTGATGTGATTTCAAGCGGAACGGACCTTCTGGCGTATTGCGTCGGACCTGTAAAATGACACCCTCCTTTTCAACCGGAACCGATTCAGGATGAAAAGGATTCATCATCACCATAACACCGGGTTTTTTGTATGAATCAGGAAAAAGACCTGAGTCACCGGGACCGGCAGATATATTTAACCGGACCTTGGCATCCAGATTTGGGGGCTGATTCAACTGAAGCAGCCTGTCAAGAATGGCAAGCACTTCGCTTTTTGTCAGCTCAAGCTCAATTCTCAGCTGTTCCAAAGCGTTGTTCAGTCTGTCCATATGCCAGTCTAAAAGGAAGGGCTCCCCTTCATAAAGGCGGAACGTTTCAAATACCCCGATTCCGTATAAAAAACCATGGTCAAAAGGAGAAAGTCTTGCTTCCTCCTCCTTCACATATTGACCGTTCAGGTAAATGATCATGTGTTCACTTTCTTTCGGTAAGTCTCAATAAAATTCTTCAGCATTTCTTTTCCGGAGGCAGTCATAATCGACTCCGGATGGAACTGAACGCCTTCAATAGGCAGTTCTTTATGCCTGATGGCCATAATCTCCCCTTCTTCCGTCCAAGCCGATGTCACAAAACAACCGGGCAGCGTATCCGGTTTGACGATCAACGAATGATACCTCGTGGCCGTGAGCGGATGTTCCAAGTCTTTAAAGACCGTCAACCCGTCGTGCAAGATCTCGGAAGTTTTCCCATGCATTAACCGTTCCGCCCTGACGACATCGCCTCCGAAAACCTGGGCGATCGACTGATGTCCGAGACAGACCCCGAAAATCGGTATCTTCCCGGCAAAATGGCGGATCACTTCAAGGCTGATCCCGGCCTCATCCGGACTGCAAGGACCGGGAGATATCATCAAAAAGTCAGGCGACATATCCTCTATTTCCTGAAGCGTGATCTCATCGTTCCGCTTGACGACTAACTCCTCGCCAAGCTCACCTAAATACTGAACCAAATTGTACGTAAATGAATCGTAATTGTCGATCATTAGAATCATATCTCAGCTCTCCTCTGCTCTTTTTTCTCTTCTTCACTCAACTGCAGCGCCTTTTTCATCGCCAGGGCCTTTTTAATTGACTCTTTATATTCATGCTTAGGGTTGGAATCGATGACGATTCCAGCTCCGGACTGCATGAACGCCTGGCCCGCTTTCACATATATCGTTCGGATAACGATATTAAAGTGCATATCCTGATTATATCCGAACCATCCTATAGAACCAGTATAAAGCCCCCGTCTCGTCGGCTCAAGCTCCTCTATAATTTCCATCGTTCTAACTTTCGGCGCTCCTGTAATCGTACCGCCGGGAAACACGGCATGGATGACATCCACGGCATCGCATTCGTCCCTTAGTTCCCCGCACACATTAGAGACGATATGCATGACATGGGAATACTTCTCAATCACCATGAATTCATCGACCCTGACCGAACCGTACTTGGAGACCCTGCCGAGGTCATTACGCTCTAAATCAACGAGCATCACATGTTCGGCGCGCTCTTTTTCATTCATGATCAGTTCGTTCGCGAGCGCTTCATCCTCCGCTTCATCCGCCCCGCGGGATCTCGTCCCGGCAATCGGTCTTGTCTCAAGCCTGGTGCCCTTTTTCTTAATGAGCAGTTCGGGCGACCCGCAGATGATTTGAAAATCCGGGGTTTCCAAGTAGGACATGTACGGCGAAGGGTTGATTTCTCTTAACATTTTGTATACCTCATAAGGAGGCGCAGACAGGCGCTCCGACTGGCGAACAGAAAGGTTCACCTGAAATACGTCGCCGCTTGCAATGTATTGCTTCACCTTCTCAACAGCCTGAGAAAAGCCGGCTTCTGTAAATGAAGCTGCGAATAACGGGCTTTTATTATCATTTGATTGATGACCGCCAGCGGTCTTCGGATGTTCCGTCTTCCACATTTGCTCAAGCCTGTCCAGTTTCTCTTCCGAAGCGGCCGGCGATTCTTCAACGGTGTGGGTAATCACCCAAAGCTGCTGCTGCTTATGATCATAGACGGCTATATCATCAAATACGAGAAAGAATAAATCCGGCGTTTGCAGATCATCGATAGACAGGATTTTGAATTTCTCAATATATCGGGCATAGTCATAGCTTAGAAAACCGACAGCCCCGCCCTGAAAGTCGGGAAAATCTGCAACCGTCTCCGTTTTCAGCGTTTCAAACCACTGAGAAAACTGCTGAAACGGATCCCCCTCTTTGAATATGATGTCCCCTTTGTATTGAATCGTCGTGATGCCGTCTTTCCCTTTTGCTATTGCGACAGGGTCGAGCCCGGCTATGCTGTATTCTCCGCCTCTCGCACTTTCGAGCAGAACGCGGTATTGCTTTCCTTTCGACAGGCTTTCAAATTGCTCTAAAAACCGTTGATTGGAAAATGGGAACGCTCTGGCTACAGGCCTTCGTTGTCTCATCATATCATTCCTCTGCCGTTAGTCTAATGTCCTTATTGTAATGCATATCTTTTTTCTAGGAAAAGAGAATTTCATTTCCAATATAGAAAAAAGTCCTTGAGCATGTTCACTCAAGGACACCGAACTTTTAAAAGGGCTTCGCCCGTGAAAAACAAAAGGCCGCCGACATTGTCGGCAGCCTCCCGTTTCAACTGGAGCCTATTCAAATTGATAAAGAGGCGTGCTTAAGTATCTCTCTCCGTTACTAGGAAGAACAGCGAGAACTTTTTTGCCTTTCCCAAGCTTTTTAGCGACTTGAAGAGCAGCACAGATCGCAGCACCCGAAGAAATTCCTCCGAGAATTCCTTCTTCTCTCGCCGCTTTACGGGCAAATTCAAAGGCTTCTTCGTTTTTCACTGTGATGATTTCATCGTAAATTTCCGTATTCAAGATTTTCGGAACGAATCCCGCTCCGATTCCCTGAATTTTGTGCGGACCTGGTTTTCCTCCGGAAAGAACAGGAGAATCAGTCGGTTCCACCGCGAAAATCTTGATGGACGGATTTTTTTCTTTCAGGACTTCTCCGGCACCTGTTATCGTTCCGCCGGTTCCGATACCTGCAATGAATGCATCTAAACCGTCTCCGAATTGTTCGGCGATTTCTTTTCCCGTTGTGCGGCGGTGAACTTCTGAGTTCGCAGGGTTGTTAAATTGCTGAGGCATAAAATAGCCGTGCTCCTCAGCCAGTTCTTCCGCTTTTTTAATCGCGCCTTTCATTCCTTCAGCACCCGGAGTCAGCACAAGCTCAGCTCCATATGCACGCAGAAGGTTGCGGCGCTCAGAACTCATTGTATCAGGCATAACAAGAATCGCTTTGATGCCCTTCGCTGCAGCGACCATGGCAAGTCCGATTCCCGTATTTCCGCTGGTCGGTTCAATCAGTGTATCTCCTTCTTTCAGAAGGCCTTTCTCTTCAGCATCTTCTATCATGGCAAGCGCAATCCGGTCTTTTACGCTGCTTCCAGGGTTCATATACTCCAGTTTCACATATACTTCAGCACTGTCTTCATCAACTAGTCGATTTAATTTAACGACAGGTGTATTTCCGATTAAGTCATAAACAGAGTTTGCAACGCGAACCATTTGAACACCTCAATTTCCGAGTAATTTTATTGGGATTATATCTAATTTATCAATATCAAAATATTTTGTCAATCTTTATTTTTTATCGTCATAAAACCAAGATACTTTCGCATCTTTCCAAAGTGTCTTCACCGAAGCTTTGTCGCCTAATTGATCCATCGCGATCTGCCTTCTGATTTGATTTTTCACTTCGCTGTAAGTGAAAGCTTGCCCCGGGAGCTTTTCTTTGAGCTGGATGATTGCATAGCCTTGGCTCGTTTTAATCGGTTCATCCACCCATTGATTTTCCTTTAGCTGCTCAGCTTTCTCTAAATATTCGGCCGGAATGTTTTCGTGCTGATCATTGACGAACCCGAGGTCGCCGCCGTAAGGAGAAGTATACCGGTCAGTCGAATGTTCAGCCGCGGCCGCTTCAAAGCTGGATCCTTCCTTCAGCTCTTTAAGAACTTGTTCTGCTTCGTCTTTATCTTTGACAACGATATGCTTGAGGCGATAAGAATCATCGAATTTATATAAGTCCTTATTTTTGTTATAGAATGACTTCAATTCGCTGTCAGAAATGACAATATCTTTTGTCAGGAGCTCTTCTAGAAGAATATTATGCTTGATCTGCTCTTTCCATTCTTTTTCTGTTGTGGCTTCGTCTTCGTAGAAGGAATTGTATACAGCTTTAATCAGCAGAAATTCTCTTTCAATGTCTTCATCAGACACTTTGATCTTATTTTTTTCGGCCATTTGGGTAACAACGCGGTCGTTGATCATATCTTCAAGCGTTGATTTTCCATAGCGCTCTTCCATTTCGCTCAGCCATTCTTCACGCGTGATGCCGTTTTTTCCGATATGTGCAATGACTTCTTGAGCGGACGGTGAAGAAGCAGTCTGCGATTTCGTCAAAACATACGCGATCACGATACAGTTGACAAAGATCGCACCTAAAATAATCGGCCAAAGTGTTCTTGATTTCAATATGGTGTCTCCCCTTTCCCCATTGTAAAAGACCCGCTACTGCATAGCGGGCTTATATTTCATCTCGAAGCGCTTCAAGCTCTTCCTTTGTAAACAGATACTTCTCATTGCAAAAATGGCATTGAGCCTCAGCTTGGCCATCTTCATCAATCATCTGTTGAATTTCATCTTTGCCAAGACCGATGATGCCTCCTGAGAAACGCTCTTTTGAACAATTGCATGTAAACCGGACAGGAACGGTTTCCAGTATTTCCGGTTCTTCTCCCAATACCGCAGCCAGCACTTCCTCAGGTGTCAAACCTTTCTGAATCAGCTTTGAAATGGGCTCCACTTGAGAAAGGTTTGTTTCAAGCTTCGTGATGGTTTCATCGTCCGTGCCCGGCAGCAGCTGAAGGATAAATCCGCCTGCAGCTAAAATCGTATTGTCGGGGTTGACGAGCACCCCTACACCCACCGAAGAAGGAACCTGTTCAGAAGATACGAGATAATATGTAAAATCCTCGCCGATTTCTCCGGAAACGATCTCAACCTGGCCTGTAAATAAATCGCGGAGACCGAGATCTTTTACTACGCTTAGTGTGCCGGACGTACCGACGGCTCTTCTGACGTCCAGTTTGCCGTGTTCATTTAAGTCAAAATGAACGTGCGGATTGGACACGTAGCCCCTGACATCTCCTTTTGCATTTCCGTCAGCGACAATCGCGCCGATAGGTCCGCCTCCTTCAATCTTGACGGTAAGCTTGTCTTCGCCTTTCAGCATGGCACCGAGCATGACAGCCGCCGTCATCGTTCTTCCTAAAGCGGCGGAAGCGGTAGGCCATGTGTTATGCCTTCTTTGGGCTTCATGAATCGTTTCTGTTGTATTCGCTGCATATGCTCTCACTTTGCCGTCATATGCGATGGCTTTCACTAAATAATCCATACCTCATCCTCCTATACACTTTCAACACGATTCCGTTCATAAATAAGCTCTAGTCCCTTCAATGTAAGGAACGGGTCAACGATATCGATGCAGTCCGATTCGTCTGCTATCAAGGAAGCAAGACCTCCCGTCGCAATGACTTTCGGATTTTTCTTGGACTGCCATTTCATCCGTTTGACAATGCCTTCAACCTGTCCGACGTAGCCGTAAAGGATTCCGGACTGCATCGCGCTGACCGTACTTTTGCCGACAATATGATCGGGCCGTGCAATTTCAATTCTGGGAAGCTTGGCAGCTCTCGAATAAAGCGCTTCAGTTGAAATCGTGATGCCCGGCGCGATCGCACCGCCCATGTACTCCTTGCGCTCGTTAATATAACAGTACGTCGTAGCGGTTCCAAAATCAACGACAATCAGGGGGCTCCCATAGAGATGAATAGCCGCCACTGCATTTACAATGCGGTCTGCTCCGACTTCTTTCGGATTATCGTATTTTATGTTTAATCCTGTTTTCATTCCCGGACCGACAATCTGAGGCTCGATCTGAAAATATTTAATACACATTCTTTCGAGGGAGAACATGATCGGAGGTACAACTGATGAAATAATAATTCCTTCGATCTGGTCAAACATCAGTCCGACATAATCAAATAAAGAACGAAGAAGCATGCCGAATTCATCTTCCGTTTTATGGCGGCTTGTCTCAATCCGCCAATGATATTCGAGCTCTCCTTCGTGGTAGATGCCAAGGACGGTGTTTGTATTTCCCACATCTATAACAAGCAACATTCTGATCACCACTTTTGACTAGTTTCTCTTACTTGGGCATAAAACATTCTACCATCATACAATACACGATGCCGATTCTGTTTGTAAACGAATCAAATCGTAGTGAACAAAGATTTTCCAAAGAGGTTTTTTAACCATAAAAAAAGAAAACTGCCAAAAGCAGAGCTTGGCAGTTTTCCTGAAGAGGCGGAAATAAGTCGTTATTCTTTCTCATCCTCGTTTTTTTCTTCGTCATCTCGTTTATTGATGTTGACTTTCACATCGTCTGTCTTTTCCTGATCATCCGAATATGTGCGATCAGGAAGTCTTCCGTGCTCAGACAAATGTTTGATTTGCTCAGCGTCGAGCGTTTCAACTTCCAGCAATGTTTGAGCGATCAGCTCAAGTTTGTCGCGATTTTCAGTAAGGATTGTTTTTGCACGTTCATAACATTCCTTAATGAAGCGCTGAATTTCTTTATCGATTTCATACGCAATCGCGTCGCTGTAGTTTTGGTCATTGTTGAAATCGCGTCCCAAGAACACTTGCCCGCCTTGCGATTGTCCGAATTGAAGAGGACCGAGCTTTTCAGACATACCGAATTCAGTTACCATTCGTCTGGCAATGCCTGTAGCGCGCTGGAAGTCGTTATGGGCACCCGTGCTGACCTCACCGAAGATGATCTCTTCAGCTACACGGCCTCCAAGCAAGCCGACGATCTTATCGAGAAGTTCGGGTTTGGTTTGGAAATAACGGTCTTCCTTAGGAAGCATAACGGCGTATCCGCCCGCTTGGCCGCGCGGTACGATCGTTACTTTATGCACCATATCCGCTTCATCCAAGACAAGTCCGATTACAGTGTGTCCCGCCTCGTGATAAGCCACGATATTGCGTTCTTTTTTCGAAATGACCCTGCTTTTCTTTGCAGGTCCGGCGATGACGCGGTCTGTCGCTTCATCGATGTCTCGCATATCGATCTTTTTCTTATCTTGACGCGCTGCTACGAGAGCCGCTTCATTTAAAAGGTTTTCAAGATCTGCACCTGAGAATCCAGGCGTCCGCATCGCGATCGCTTTTAAGTTTACGGATTCATCAAGCGGCTTGTTTCTTGCGTGTACTTGAAGTACAGCTTCACGGCCTTTAACATCTGGGCGGTCAACTGTAATTTGACGGTCAAAACGTCCCGGACGCAGCAATGCAGGGTCTAAAATATCGGCGCGGTTTGTCGCAGCGATAATGATGATTCCTTCATTGGCGCTAAATCCGTCCATTTCAACAAGAAGCTGGTTGAGCGTCTGTTCACGTTCATCGTGCCCTCCGCCAAGACCTGCTCCCCGCTGGCGTCCGACAGCATCAATTTCATCGATGAAAATCAGACACGGTGCATTTTTCTTAGCGTTTTCGAATAAGTCGCGAACACGTGATGCACCAACCCCGACGAACATTTCAACGAAGTCAGAACCGCTGATGCTGAAGAAAGGCACCCCTGCTTCTCCGGCACAAGCTTTCGCCAGCAATGTTTTACCGGTACCCGGAGGTCCGACCAAAAGCACGCCTTTCGGAATCCTTGCTCCGAGTTCAGCGAACTTGCGGGGATCCTTGAGGAAATCAACGACTTCCACAAGCTCTTGCTTTTCTTCATCCGCTCCTGCCACATCTTTGAATTTGACGCGTTTCTTTTCTTCTGTATAGAGCTTCGCCTTGCTTTTTCCAAAGTTCATAACACGGCTTCCGCCGCCTTGAGCCTGATTAAGCAGGAAGAAGAAAAGAATGAAGATAATAACAAAAGGGATGATGGTGGTAAAGAACGTCATCCATCCATTTGCTTCCTGTGCAGGTTCTACTTGTATCTTCGTTTTTTTCACTTGATCAATGATTTGATCTGCCCCTTTTCCTTCAGGAACATGGGTCAGGAAATATTGATCTTTCTCATAGGTCGTCAGCTGTCCCCGAACCTCGTACACGCCCCTGACAGGCTGGATGGAGACATTTTCAACCTTCCCTTTATCTAGGTTTGAAACAAAGTCACTATACGTCATATTTTCTGTTTTCGGATTTGCGGTTTGGAAGTAGCTCACAACTCCGATCACAACTAATAAAATAAGTAAATAAAAAATGGTATTACGGAAGACCCGATTCATTCCTTACCTCCTCCCACAGTAAGCACAACTATGTTCAATAGTATCATAGAAAATCGTTCCAATACAACAGATATCCCTTTCGCTAACAAGCCCGAATCAGCTCTCATAAACCGCAGGTTTCAGCACTCCGATGTACGGAAGGTTACGATAGCGTTCAGCATAATCGAGACCATATCCGACAACGAATGCATCGGGAACTTCAAAGCCGACGTAATCCGCTTTGATATCCGCTTTTCGTCCGCTTGGTTTATCAAGAAGGGTTACGATCTTAATCGATTTTGCTTTGCGGTATCGGAAAAGCTCTACAAGATAACTCAAGGTCAGCCCACTGTCGATGATATCCTCAATAATTAAGATGTCACGGCCCTCTACAGATGTGTCCAAATCTTTAATGATTTTTACCTCTCCGGAAGAAACCGTTGAACTGCCGTAGCTTGATACATCCATGAAATCCATTTCCAAATATGTATCAATATGCTTCAAAAGATCAGCCATAAACGGCATGGCTCCCTTTAACACACCGATTGCCAGCGGAAACTTGCCGCTGTACTCTTCTGTCAGAGTTGCGCCCAGCTCCTTGACTTTCTTTTGGATCTCTTCTTCTGAGATCAAGATATTTTCAATATCCTGTTTCATTCTTTGCTAGCCCCCTACACTTTTCATGCTGTCTATATTGTAATACAATGCGATCATTGTTTGTAACATCAAGTTCCTCAAAAATGGTTTTTTTCAGACCAGGTATCCAAATAATGTTTCCAACCGCGTCTGTTACAATGGGCCAGCTGTCTCTTTTCGCAAGAGGCACTTTTTCATCAATAAATATATCTTTAACCTTTTTTGAGCCGTTCATCCCTTTAAGTTTGATTCGGTCTCCGTTTTGCCTTGTCCGTACATAAAGGGGGAATTGAACCTGCTTGGGACTTGTTGCAAAAACATCGTTTCCTTGCAGCTTCCGGGTTGAACCGGGTCCGCTCACATGAAGGGAGGAGCCGTCGGGAAGCTTCAGTTCTTCTTCGTCTGCCCCGCTTATTTCATAATGATAGGAAACATTTTCACATTGTAAACGCTGAAATGTAAACAAACATGTATGATAAGATTTTGCAACTTTTAGCCCATTCGGAAAATCAAGGGAACCGGATGGTCCACCTTGTGAAATCCAATCCAGAAACACTTGAATATGATGGGCTGAAAACGCTGATGGAACGTTTTCATAAAGATAGTTTAATATTAGATGAACTCCCCTTCTTTGTAAAGGCATAGGGAGCGCAAGAAGCCGATCGATGCTGATTTCGACACCGGAACTTGACTTGCTTGTGATTACTGTATTCATTTTGCCTTTCGTTAATGCCTGTAAGTATAATTCGTCTTCTGTCAGGAATTCACTTACGGATTGAAACCTTTTATGGACATCTTCCGACTCTTTCTTCAGAAAAGGGAGAACATGGTGCCTGAACCGGTTCCTTGTGTAATCATCCTCATTGTTGCTCGGATCGGTTCTATACGGTATTCGATTCTCTTTGCAGTAAGCCAAAAGATCATCCTTTGACAGCCTTAGAAACGGCCTAAGCAGCCAGCCGCTGTCAAAACGGCGCTTTGGCTGAATTCCAGCAAGCCCGAGCCCGACAGTGCCTTTTGCCATCTTCATCAGCATCGTTTCCACCTGATCATCGCCATGATGAGCCAGAACCAGGTATTCAGCCCGGCGCCTTTTCATTAATTCTTGAAAAAACGCATACCGGCATTCTCTCGCAGCAGCCTGTTTATTCAGATTGTTTTCCGCGGCAAATGTCTGGACATCGATTTGCACCGCCTCGCATTGTATGCCTTCCGCCTCGCAGTAGTCCTGAACAAACCGCATATCATGCTCAGACTCTTCGCCTCTGAACATATGATCGACGTGTGCGGCAATCAGCGTCGCCGAGGCAGGAACCGTACGTTGCAGAGCATGCAGCAGCGCCATCGAATCAGGCCCGCCGGAGACGCCTGCAATCAGTGTCGCTCCATCAAATGACAGTTCGTATTTTCTCATGAAATCTTCAATACTTTTCACAATGTCCTCCCACTAAGAGCAGGGTGTATTTCAAAAGATATAAATATCCTAACACTTTCAATCGGTCCCTGCAAAGAAGAGCTATCCGCCGGCAAAGCAGAGCTAAATAAAAAAGAGAACGATATACGCAAAGTAAAGGGCAAGAACGCTTACGACGATCAGCAGCGTTTCAAAAACACCGCCGGATTTAGAACTGTTTCTTTGCTTTCTGCGCCCGCTTCTTAACATTTGCTGCTGAGGCGTCCCCCGCTTATGCCGCGGGCCTTGAGACGGGGCGGATGCCGATGAAGAGCGGGCGGTTCTCGACTGGCGGCTGCTTTGCATTCTGGCTGGCCGTCCGATTGCCAGGAGGTCTCCCTTCATTTCATCAGCTGTTCGATAGCTTCCTTTTAAAGCAGAAGCAAGAACCGGCTTATACCGCTTTAAAAACGGCTGTCCGTCGATGACTGACATAAGCTGTTCCTGAGGTCTTGCTGTCTTTTTAAATTCTTTTTTCACCGCACAGTTCACCATAATCATGGCGACTGAAAACAGATCATACGAAGGCTCAGCCTTACGGGTTCCAAATTCCCAATAGCCTCTGTCAAAAAACTCTGTATATTCCTTGATTGCCCGGCCTTCTTTTGTCGTCCCGCCCACATCAATGCAGCGGATTTGCGGCGGCGGGCCCGTCACGATTAAATTCTCGGGCTTTAAATCTCCAAACACCCATCCTTCGCGATGAATGGCCGACAAACTTGAGAGAAGCTGGCTGATCAGCACCGGTATCCATTCCTCGCCTTTTTCGTTTACATATCTTAAAAGAAGCGGACCTTCAATATATTCCATGACATAAAATGAAAGTTTTTTGCCCGCACCCGCAACCATCATGTCATCCACATCAAAAAAAGAAGGCCCCATTGCTTTTGCCTGGGCCTTTGAGAAAGATTTCAGAACATTCACTTCCGAGGTAATGGACAGGCTGTCATCGCTCACTTTTAATGCAACGCGGCCCTTTCCCGAATCGGCCAGATACACAACGCCATTCGCCCCTTTTCCAAGCTGTCTGATGATCTTGTAGGAATGATTGTTCCACTTTCCAACAACGGCTGCACCCGGCTTTAGACTAGCCGCCAAACTCGTCGAAGTGTTTTTCATCGTCTTCTAACATTCTCCTTCTTGAGCCGATTTTGTTAAAATGCTGAATCGCCTCTCGTATTGCGGGTCCTGTCGGCGTAATGCCGCCGGCTGAAAGCTTGGAAAATATTGAAGAAAGAGATTCAAACTTCGGGGTCCAATCAAGCACAAGCTCGACCTCTTGTTTTTTCCCGGGAAATATAAGCATCGCAAATTCATTTTCGCCGATTCTTGAATTGAGACTGATGGAAAGGTCTATCAATGCTTCTTTAACAGTCGGCAGCTTCGGATTCATGCTCGCGCTTGTATCGACAAGAACCAATACATGAAGATGTACGGTCTCGCCGAGCTCATCTACGACTTCCATAACTTCACCGCGTTTATCAGGAGGCAGTTCATCCATTTCGGTATGCTTGCCGAGAATTTGTTTGAGCTCACTATTGACAACGCCTTGAAGGGTTTGCGTCATCGCCTTTTTTGTCACCATTTGAACGGTCTGCGACAGCTGCGACGCGTAAACAACCTGGTGAACTCCCCCGCCTGCGAGGGCGATCCCTTCAACTTCTTTCATCGCCTCCTGATCCATTTCATGCTCGTCCATAATCCCAATCACATTCACGGTAATTCCCTGCTCCTTCGCAAAGGCGGCCATGGCCTGCGGGTCTTCGCCGCGGTTTGAACAGCCGTCCGTCAAAAGCAGGATTTGATTCAAGTGCCCCTTTTTCATCGTTTTTATTCCTCCTGGACAAAGATATCTTGATTTAGTTCCATCATCGCCAGAAGAAATTTGATTTATACGAAGGCTAAGAAATCTCTTGATTCTTTTGGAAAAAAGACGGCGCCGGAATGGAGGCCCACTTTGGCGTATTATGGTCCAGCTTGATAACAATCACCGTCATATCGTCCTCAATCAGACCCGACCTTGTCCGAATCACTTCTTCCATGATCAAGTCGGCGATTTCCTGCGGCTCCTCGGTTTTCAGAGATTTCAATTTGCGCTTCATCCACAGATCATGATTTTCAACATGTCTAGGCCCTTCAAAGATTCCGTCGCTCATCATAATCAAAAGGTCTCCCGCTTTTAATTGCTCGCTGACTACATCAACATCGAATTCTGTAATGATGCCGATCGGCAGATTGCTGGCCTGCACTTTGATAATCTGATCGCCTCTTTTAATAAAGCTCGGGGTGGAGCCGATTTTCAAAAACTTGCAGCTCGCATCCTGAAGATCGATGACCGATAAATCCAATGTCGAATATATTTCATCTGTCGTCCTTAATGAAAGAATGCTGTTGATCGTTTTAATCGCCACTTTTTCGTCGATGCCCGACTGAAGAATCTTTTCCAACAGCTTGATCGTCTCATTGCTTTCAAAATGGGCCCTTGCGCCATTTCCCATACCATCGCTGATGGCGGCCGCATATTTGCCGGTGCCGAGCTCCATCATATTGTAGCTGTCGCCGGAGACAAGCCCTCCTCCTTTTGCTGCATGTGCGGCTCCCGTCACCACCCTGTATGACTTCGCCGAACCGAAAGCAACATGACAATATCCATTCGGATGGCCGGCGCACTGTTCCGCTTTGACGATAATTTGTTCTTCCAAAATATCGGACAGCATCGGAGCGATGATTTTTTCACACTCCCCGTGACCGTTGCAATACGGGATACTCATTTCGATATCGATATTTCCCTGCTCTAGGCTGTAAATTTCGACTTGTTGAATTTCAATGCCGAAATGCTGCAGCGCATCCCGAATTTGTTCTTCTTGAATAAAATGCTGCTCCCTCTCCCTTTTTATTTCCCGAGAAAAGTCCGCCATGACCTGAGAAACCCCGAGCAGCTGCTCTGCGACGAGACGCCTGCTGTCATGCACCTTTTGTTTTAATGTCTGGTTTGCCCTAAAATGAGACAGCTCGTCTTCCATCAGCGCTTCTACTTGCTTTGATTTGGAGCAGTGCTGATGAAACTCCTTTTTCAGCTTGCGGTTTTTAAAATATTGCTTTTCTTCTGTTTCCTGCATAACTCGTTTCATCAAGTCATATGTTTTATCAAAGTTCTGAACCCAGCACTTGTTTTTTTTATAACAGGACTGGCAGGAGTGTTCTGTTACAGTGCTCAAAAACAGATCGATCTCTTTTTCTTTTCCTTCATCATCCGGAACCGAATGATAAAAGGTAGCGAAGCTTTCGGATAATGCGTGAAAAACACTCGAAAACTGATCGACCTTCTGCGCGGTGACATCGCGGATTTTTCTTGCATATTGCTGCTGTTCCTGAGCGTGTTCAGTCGTTCCCGGTATATACTTAGCCACTTTTTTCGTAATCGACTGAGGGGTTAAAAGAAACAGGCCGATTGCAATCAGTGATTCATAAAGCGTCGGCACAAGTTCAGCTGAACCTTCTCCGTACAGAGAAATCAATAGAGATCCGATCAATAAGCCGACCGCTGCACCGAACTTTTTTCCTTCTTTTAACAAACCGCCGAGAAGGCCTGAAAAAGCCAGCAGGCTCATCTGATATAAATTGCCGATATTTGAAAGGCTGAGGATCAGCCCGGTCACAACCCCGACTGTACAGCCGATGCTCGCGCCCCCGATGAACGCGAAAGCGAGCACGACATAACGGGCCAATATCAGTTCAGCCTGCATGCCTTGAAAAGAAACGCCTGTCAAACCTGTGAGAACAGAAGCGATTAAAATCATAAAACAAATGATCTCTTCAATTTTCAGCGACTGTTTCGCCCGCTTTGATGTAACAATCGGCAGGCTTTGCAAAAAAATCAGTGTGAGGATAAACGATAACCCGGCTTCAACAAAAGCCATAATATAGTGATAACCCGAAACCGTTCCGTATTCGGCATATACGAATCCGCATCTTGTCACAGCCATCGCTAAAAAGACGACGACAGGCAGCGTTCTGACGCGGTCTTTTATAATAAGAGACGTCATTTTGGAACATATCGCAAATGCAAACAGAGCCGCAAGCACGAACAGCGAATGCTGAGGCGATATGCTCAGAGCCCCGGCAAGAAGTGCCAGGCATGCAAGAAAAGCTTTATCTTTTTTAATTAAAAGCATCGCTCCGAAAAATGGAAGAGCAAAGGGAATGACCTCTGACAGAATGAAGGCTCGTCCCAATAAAAAACCGATGATCATATAGATCAGCCCTTTATAAAAAAAGAGGGAATATAAATGCTGCATTACAAGCTTCGTCTTGCTGCCAATCCATGAATACAATTTTTGAACAACAGGTCCAGCTATTGGGCTGTTCACTCTTCTTTCCGCTTTTTCCATGCTCTCATCTCCCACTCGTTTATTCGTTGCTTGCCATTATAACGAAAGATGAAATAGGATTTTGTCAAAAGAAGGTAATGAATTCAAAGAACTGTTCGACGCTTTTTGTAGCATGCTTCAATCACTCTTGATAAGTCGAGTCCATTCCCGTTATTTTGCGTATTTTTATGCAGCAAAAAAACCGGCTTCAGAAGAAGCCGGTTTCCGGAATGACCCGTACGGGATTCGAACCCGTGTTACCGCCGTGAAAGGGCGGTGTCTTAACCACTTGACCAACGGGCCTTCATATAAGTAGCGGCGGAGGGGATCGAACCCCCGACCTCACGGGTATGAACCGTACGCTCTAGCCAGCTGAGCTACACCGCCATGTTGTTGATTTCTTTTAACGCACAAGTTCTATAATACAAAGGATTGTCCTATCCGTCAATAGAAATTTTAATAAAAATTTTATAAGACAATAAAAAGGCATCCGTTGGGATAAGACGAATGCCTTTCGTATATATAGAAAGCAGCAAGTTAACCTCTTCTTGCTCCGCGCCCTCCACGTTTTGATTCCGTGTTGCGTTTTAGAGACGATAAGCGATCTTCACTGTCTTTTAAAAACTTATTCATTTTCTGTTCAAACGTTTCTTTAGAGCGGAAATCATTTTTAGGTCTCGCAGGTCTTGATGATTGAGGACGGTCTACAGCCTTTTTGATCGACAAGCCGATTTTCCCATCT
Organism: Bacillus sp. JZ34; assembly: GCF_053903205.1. NCBI lineage: Bacteria > Bacillati > Bacillota > Bacilli > Caryophanales > Bacillaceae > Bacillus > Bacillus sp. JZ34. The sequence goes on from NZ_CP096403.1 coordinate 4,323,469, forward strand.
TTCTCAACATTGATGACTTTAACTTCTACTTGATCACCAACCTTCAGATGATCATTAATGTCCTTCACGTAGTTATCGGCTACTTCGCTAATATGAACAAGACCTGTTGATCCTCCAGGCAGTTCAACAAACGCTCCGAAATTTGTAATACCTGTTACTTTCCCTTGCAACTTGCTGCCAACTTCAATCGACATAAAAAAAGTGCTCCTCCTTAGACTTAAAAAAGATCATTTGTTTAATTATACATAAAGAAAAAATTAAGTGTCAACAAGGCTACTTGCTCTTATCTTCAAACTTGAAGATGATTTCGCCATCTTTTGAGAGGTAATAATCCTTTCTGGCAAGCTCTGCAACGTAGTCCTCATCCTTTAATTTCACAATCTCATCTTTCAAATCCGATTTTTTTGCTTCCAGTTGTTCCAATTGTTTCAAAAGGTCTTCTTTCTTCTCTTGCTTCGCGCTGATATCCGAAGTCTGCGACCAAAGCGAACTGACAATCACAATCGCCGACAGCAGCACAACGGCGCCGAAAACCATCAACCGTCTGTATAGACCGCGTCTTTTTCTTTTCAGCTGCTGCTGTTTTCGCTCCATCTGCTCTTTGTATTCGTTCTGTATTTGCGATATGTTGCGTCTCGTGGGATCATTCATTCCAGACGGCCTCCCCTCATTTTTTTAAAAGTTTTGCCTTAATTGTTATGAATAGTTTCTTCCCCTTTTCGAAAAATCCTGCTCCTTTTTGCAAAAAGCGTCTCAACAATCCCCGAACCGGGGCGGGAAGAAGCCTGCAGCATTGATATAGTATAAAATAAATCGGATATCCTGCAAATTTTAATATCTTATATAAACATACCGCAAAAAAACGAAAAAGAACATAGATATTTCTCATTGTAAAAAGAATGATGGCAAAAATAGCTTGAAACGTCCATACAACAGGCCGAAACACCATCATCTGCATCATCTTTGAGACCAGCCTGGAGATGAATATGAAAAAGGAAATCATCCATTCCAAAAGCTTGATATAGATCTGCTTAAAAAGGCTTTGATAAGCGGCAAATCCAAGCATGACCGCCAGAAAGATATAAATTCGGAATTCCCCTTCATTCACGCTCAGCAAAACATAGAAAAAAAGGAGACCTTGTACCACCCAAAACAAAAAGTCATGGAGAAACAACAGCCACCTTGCTGTTTTTGAGCGAACGACAAAACGGGTGTAGGTGTCAAGGGAAGCGCCAAGCCATGCCCCCATTCCGGCCATGGCCAGCATCGTATAGAACTGAGTGGTCAGCGTCATTTAAACAACTTGCTAAAAAATCCTTTAGCTTTCTCCCCCTGCTGCTCATCCAAATAGACGAGATCAAGCACTCTTCCCTTGATGGAGACAACGCCTTTTTCCACATCGAGATTCTTCATCTGCAGGTTTTCGCCTCTGACTGCCAGCATGCCCATGACCGTCTCAAGTAAGAATTCCTCATTGTCAAAGCTCTCGACCTGTTTGACACCGGATATATCCAGCAGCTTGCGGCCCTTCATCGTCACATTATGTTCAGGACCAGATGCCCCGCCGGAAGGGTTGTGCTGATCATAATATACATTCATCGATTCATCCCCCATATCCTCATACTAAAGATTCGATACTGCATTGTATGAGACGGGGGATTTTTTTAGAACAAGCCTATTCTCCTCCCAGCTTCTCTTCTTTGAGAACGGTATACATATCAGCGGCTTCTTCTTTTTTTGTCGTATCCTTCAATTCATTGACTTTGACGGTTACAAGCTTTTGGCCAAAACGCACCGCAAGCTCGTCTCCCGCTTTGACAACAGAGCTTGCTTTCGCCTGCTGGCCATTGATCGAAATTCTTCCCTGGTCAGCCACTTCTTTTGCAAGCGTCCGTCTTTTAATCAGCCTTGATACTTTGAGAAATTTGTCGAGTCTCATCACTTGTCAGCTCCTTTCAATGTCTTTCGCTTCATTCCACAATTCGTCCATTTCTTCAAGCGTCATACTTTCCAGATCCTTGCCCATGCGCTTTGCAGATTGTTCAATATGCGTGAACCTTCTGTAAAACTTGGCATTTGTCATCGCCAGGGCTTCTTCCGGTTCAATTTTATAAAACCGGCCGATGTTCACGAGAGCGAATAAAAGGTCGCCGAACTCTTCTTTCATTTTTTTGCTGGACTGTTCGGCTTCGGAAATTTCTGAAGAAAATTCTTTCATTTCCTCGTGAACTTTATCCCAAATATCCTGGACATTCGACCAGTCGAATCCGGTCTTTGCCGCCTTTTTCTGAAGCTTGTTCGCTTTTGACAAAGCAGGCAGCGGCTTTGGAATGTCGTCGAGAAGGGATGGATCGTCCGCTTGTTTCTCCTGTTTCTTGATCTCTTCCCAGTTTACCATGACGTCGGCCTCATCACGAACAGATACTTCTCCGAAGACATGCGGATGCCTTCTGATCATTTTTGCCGTAATGCCGCGAATCACATCGTCAATTTTAAAAAGACCGTCATCCTCGCCGATCTGCGCATGCAGCAGAACTTGGAGCATCACATCGCCGAGCTCCTCAACAAGGTGGTCGGGATCTTCTTCATCAATCGCCTCGAGCACCTCATAGCATTCTTCAATTAAGTATTTTTTGAGCGATTCATGGGTTTGTTTCCGATCCCACGGGCAGCCGTCCGGTCCGCGCAGCTTCCTGATGACGCTGCGGAACATCGAAAATTCCTTGTACAGAACCTCCTCGTCTTTGACCGGCGGAACGTAGACGCTCGTTAAATTATTGATACCGACACTTCTGTCCAATTCGTAAAGAGGCACTGTCCGAATGTCTTGCATACTGCTTCCGGCCGCTGTGACAATGACGACTTCATAGTCATCAGGGAGCTTTTCCATCAACGTCAGTTTGACCTCTGATGCCGTCATTTGATCATATACCTGGCAAATAATCAAATGATGACGGAGCTCGACTTCGTCAGCGGAAAACCGGACGGCGTCGACAAACTGAAACCCGTCAATCGGATCGATCTGCAAAGCATTTAATGTCGCATCAATAAAGCTGTGGCCTCCCTCGACAACGACATCGGCCTGATGAGCGCCCCGCCTCTCAAGCAAAAGCTGAACCGTTTTTTCAGCGACGAACGGATGGCCCGGAACGGCATAGAGCACATCGCGCTGCTTCGCCTCCTCAAACAGCCGCTCTACGATCTCCTCGTAAACATCTTCGAATTGATCATGCTTTTCATAGACCTCATCAAAAAAATGCATCTCAGCTATTTCTTTTTTCAGGTCTTCTATTAACGGATGGTCTTTCGTCCTGACATAAAGAACCTCCGCTTGTGTGAGCCGTTTATATACACCGAGGGTTAATTGATTCATATCGCCTGCCCCCAGGCCGACTACCGTGATTTTACCGGCCATGCCTGCCGCCCCTTTCTCGTTTTAATGTCAGGAGCTTGCTGCCAAAAGGTACAAGCTCAAGTTCTTTTTCTGAAAACACGCGTAATGTGAAGATACCGGACAAAAAGACAATGCCGCCGACGAATACGGCGCTAAGACTTTCCGCCGCCGCGATCCATCTGTTTTCATGAGGTATGGCCGCTTCAAAAGCAAAAAGCCACACCGCCAGAGCGGCCGACATGATCACAGCCGACAGCAAAACTCCCGCTATCCTGTATTCCGGCAACTTGATCCAGCCTTTCCTTTTCAGCTGAAAAAAATTGAGTCCAGCGACAGCAGCGAATGACATCATAGTCGCAAAAGCGGCGCCGGAAATGCCGAAACCGGGGATCAGGAACTCGTTCAATACGGCTTTCACAAAAAAGCCGCAGCAGACGGAAACAGCTGGAAGACATGTATTGCCGAGTCCTTGCAAAACAGCAGTCATCGTGATCGCCAACGATGCAAACAGAATCGACACGCTGAAAATCTGCAGCGCAGCCGTTCCATCGCTGTTCTTAAACAGCATGACATTCACCGGCTCCAAAATGCATATCAGACCGGCGGCTGCTCCAGTGCCGATGACGAAGCTCATTTTTAGCGAATAACGGATCTTTTCCTCCAGAACCGCCGTTTCTCCATTTTTCTTCGCTTTTGTAAGGGACGGGACAAGAGCTGTCGCAATGCTCGCAGCAAAAACGGTTCCAAGCTGCAAAAGCGGCTGACCTCTGTCATACACCCCTTTTGTATGTTTCGCCTGAAGTTCGTCCATTCCTTGTCCGGCCAGCAATGAATACAAGTTCAATGCGTCGACGAGCTGGATGAGAATCAGCATGAGGCCGGCCGTGCAAATCGTAACCGAGTACAGACACAGCTGCTTCAAAATATCGCCTGTACCGGCCTCTATCCCGGCGGCAGCGGGATGCTTTTCACGCTTGGCCCAAAACACGGCGAGAATGAAAAACGCCGCAAGGCCGCCGACAAGGGAGCCAAAGGCAGCCCCTGCCCCGGCGTCATATAAGGAAAAGCCGTTTTTGACGAGCCACCACGTCAAAATGAGGATCGCCCCGACCCTGAGTGTCTGTTCTCCAATTTGAGAAAGTGCCGTCGGAAGCATCCGTTCGCCTCCTTGAAAATAGCCTCTAAGCAAAGACACGAGCGGCAGCAGCAAATAAGAAAACGACACCGCGCGGATCACCCCGTCAAGGTCGGGATCACCCATAAACCCTGCGATGGCTTCGGCTCCGGCAAACAAGAGAAGAAAAAAGCCAAGGCCCACGACCGACAAAAAAAACATAGACACCCGGAGAATTTTTGCCCGGTTTGCCGTCCCGTAATCATTCAACAACTTTGAAATGATGACCGGGAACCCGGAGGTGGCAAGCATCACAGATATTCCGATCATCGGATACACCTGCTGAAAAATATAAAAACCGACATCTCCAACTATATTTTGAAAAGGCACTCTATATACAGCGCTTAATATCTTTGATAATATCCCCGCCAATGATAAAACAAAGGCGCCTTGCCAAATCCATTGTCTTTGGCCTTTTAAAAACCCCATCCCTTTAAGCTCCTTCCAATGCGCTTTCTCTCAGCTTTCTAAAAAGCGCACGAAACGTGCTTATTATACCATATTCAAGACTCATACCCCGCCTGCAACTGTGAACTAAAAAAGAACAGCCCAAAAGGTGCTGTTCCAACTGCTGATGCTGATTCAAGCTGAGAAAAACGCTTTCGGCATTCCAGCTCGTTCGAGCAGGAATGTCAAAATAAAAGGAATGAGACCTATTGTTCCATTTGACGGGCCAAAAAACCAGCGGCGGTTTCAACCGCTTTATGTTCCACTTCGCCGATTGACTGGTCTTTCGAAAAAATGACAACCGCTCCGATCGGATCGCCGTTTGCAACAATCGGACCGACGGTATAAGAAGCAACCTCTTCGTCAATACCATCAATAAGCTGAATTGTCTTGGCGTCTCCTTCCAAAACAGAATTTCGCTGATCCATCGCCTTTTCGACCATGTCGCTGATCGATTTGTTTAAATAGTCTTTTTTAGACCCCCCGGATACTGCGATATACACATCCCGGTCGCAAATCAGCACGGAATGGCCCATGCTGTCATAAAGCGCATCAGCATACTCCTTTGCAAAGTCGCCGAGCTCGCTGATCGGAGAATATTTTTTTAAAATAACCTCCCCATCCCGGTCCACAAATATTTCCAAAGGGTCTCCTTCACGAATGCGCAAAGTTCTGCGGATTTCCTTCGGGATCACGACCCGGCCTAAATCATCAATTCGACGTACGATACCAGTTGCTTTCATCTCTGCTGCCTCTCTTTCATTTGATGATATATCTGGTGGATATAAACAGAGCTGTGTACTTATGTAACACTCTCCACTCTTGATTGGTTTTAGTATCCTTCACATCAAATGTAATATACGCGAGAAACAACAAATTTTTATGATGAAGCGATCGTTTGCTTTTTAACGTTTTGAAGGCCTTTCAATATTTCGAGAAGCGTTTCCAGCCACTCTTCCGGATTTCGGTTTTTCACTTGAATCGAAATTTTCAATTTCTTTCCTTCCATCCCGAGGCCGATCTGTCTGCCGTACTTACTGCCGAGTTCAAACAGTTTTTGGCCGTCTATTTCGGCACTAGCTTTTTCGTCAATCGTCAGTCTGACGGCGTCTTTATCCTGCTTGATCAGCTCGACGCGTTCGGTGATGGCATATACCTTCGCCTCTGCGATGGCGAATAAATATTCGACTTCTTTCGGGTATTCGCCGAAGCGGTCGATCATCTCGTCTTGAAGCTCGCTCTTTTCTTCAATGGTTGAAATCGCTCTGAACCGTTTATACATATCTATTTTTTGCTTGCCGTCTGTCACATAAGTCTGCGGAATATATGCGTCAAGCTCCAAATCGATTTCCGGTTCAAATTTTTCAGCTTGCGGTACATCTCCCTTGCGAGCTTCTATTGCTTCCTTGAGCATTTGCGAATATAAATCAAAACCGACAGAATCAATGAACCCGTGCTGCTGCGCACCTAAAAGGTTTCCGGCGCCGCGGATCGTCAAATCGCGCATCGCGATTTTAAATCCTGACCCGAGTTCTGTAAATTCTTTAATCGCCTGAAGCCTTTTTTCGGCCACTTCCGTAAGGACTTTGTCCTTCCGGTACGTAAAGTAAGCGTAAGCTACACGGTTTGAGCGCCCGACACGGCCCCTCAGCTGGTACAGCTGGGAAAGCCCCATCTTATCTGCGTCAAATACAATTAGGGTATTGACGTTTGGAATATCAACGCCCGTTTCAATAATCGTTGTGCTGACGAGCACATCCGATTCTCCCTCTAAGAAATTCAGCATGACCGATTCGAGTTCGTTTTCTGTCATCTTCCCATGGGCATACGTCACCTTGGCATCAGGCACAAGCATCGAGATTTCTTCCGCTTTTCTTTCAATATCCTCCACCTGGTTGTACAAGAAGTAAACCTGACCGCCCCTGGCCAGCTCGCGTTCTATCGCTTCTCTGACTAGGGCCCCGTTGTATTCGACAACGTACGTCTGTACAGGGAAGCGGTTTTCCGGAGGCGTTTCAATGACTGACAAATCTCTGACACCGAGCATGGACATATGAAGGGTTCGAGGTATCGGAGTTGCCGTTAACGTCAAAACGTCGACATTCGCTTTAATGCGTTTAATTTTTTCCTTGTGCGTGACACCAAACCTTTGTTCTTCATCGATGATAAGCAGTCCAAGATCTTTGTACACGACATCCTTGGACAACAGCCTGTGAGTGCCGATTACGATGTCAATCGTTCCGTTTTTTAAGCCCTTGATCGTTTCATTTGCTTCTTTTCTCGTCCGGAACCGGCTGAGCAAACCGAGATTAATCGGGTAGTCCTGGAAACGTTCCAATATCGTTTCATAGTGCTGCTGTGCGAGGATCGTAGTCGGCACGAGGATCGCGACCTGTTTTCCGTCTGCAATCGCTTTAAAGGCGGCGCGGATCGCCACTTCCGTTTTGCCGTAGCCCACATCGCCGCAAAGGAGCCGATCCATCGGTCTTTCTTTTTCCATGTCTCTTTTAATCTCATGGATCGATCTCAGCTGGTCCTCTGTCTCCTGATAAGGAAATGCGGCTTCAAACTCACGCTGCATTTCATGGTCGGGAGAAAACGCGTAACCTTTGCTTGCTTCCCTTTCGGCATAAAGCTTGATCAAGTCATCGGCGATATCCTGGACAGAGCTTTCAACCTTTTTCTTAACCCGTTTCCATTCGCTTCCCCCGAGTTTATAAAGCTTCGGCTCTTTGCCTTCGGAACCGACGTATTTTTGCACCTGATCAATTTGGTCAACCGGTACGTAAAGCTTGTCGCTTCCCTGGTAGTGAATATTCAGGTAATCCTTATGAATGCCGTTGATCTCCAGCGTTTCAATCCCTAAATACTTTCCGATACCGTGGTTCACATGGACGACATAATCGCCGATCTGAAGCTCCGAGTAGCTTTTGATCCGTTCGGCATTGGTCAGTTTTTGTTTGCGCGCCTGCTTTTTGACACGCTTTTTAAACAGTTCTTCTTCGGTAATGACGGCCAGCTTGATCATCGGAAGTTCAAAGCCGGATTGAAGACCGCCTTCCATAATGTAAATCTGGCCTTGGGCAAGCGCTGCATCCTGGTCGGCCTGGGCGGCTTCGATCTCATAATCGGACAATACAGACGCAAGTTTTTCGACGCGTTCTTTGCTGTCCCCTAGAAAAACCGTTGTATATTTCGATTTCTTAAACCGTTCAATCTCATTTTTGAGCACATTCATTTGTCCGTGAAAGCTCTGCATTTGCTTGCTTGAAACATTGACGATGTTTTGCGGACTGGTGTGCTGCACATGCCTTAAAAACAGCGAGTAATACAAAATCGGGCGGGACTGTTTTGAAATGAGGCTGTGAAAAGGAAATGACATTGCTGTATCATGAAGGATTTTCCCTTCTTCCAGCAGGCTCGTAATCCATTCTGCCTCTTCCTTTTGAAGCTGGTCTTCCATTTCATGAATACGGCTGATCTCATCTAGTATCAGCAAAGTATTTTTTGGGAAATAATCTAGTAAACTAGCAGGCCTCTCATAGAAATAAGAAAGGTATTTAACCATTTCCTGGCCGATATGACCTTCCTTGAGCCGCTCTTTATCTTCCGCGATATTTTGATCGAGAATTTCCTTTTGTTTATCAAGCTTCAGCTTTTTAAGACTGTTGGCAAGACCTTTATCGATTTGTTCAAGCGCTCTTTGCCGATCTTCATCCCGCACGATCAGTTCCTTCGCAGGGCCGATCGTTACTTCATCGCGCGTTTCCAGTGAGCGCTGATCATCCGTATTGAATATACGAATCGAGTCAACTTCTGTATCAAACAATTCAATCCGGACAGGGTTTTCTTCGGTCAATGAATAGACATCGATAATCCCCCCGCGAATACTGAATTCGCCTGGAGCCGCCACCATATCCGTACGCTCATACCCCATTTGAACAAGCTTCTGAAGCAGCTGTTCCGGGTCGATGTCGCGCCCCGTCTCAATGCGAATCTGACTGTTTTGCCATACTTCGACAGGGGGCAGCATTCTTCTGACGGCTGCTGCCGGAGCAATAACGATAGGCGTTTCACCGCTTGCAAGCCGATTTAAGACATCAAGCCTTTGCGAGCGCAGCTCAGGGCTTGCCACCGCAATTTCAGAAGAAATCAATTCGTTGACAGGATATAAAAGGACAGGCTGATCTTTTATCAGCCCTGTCAAGTCATCTGTAATTTTTTGAGCCTGATAAAGGTTATGCGTAATTAAAAATACCGGCCGTCTCGTTTCTTTTGTAAGAGCGGCTGTAAATAACGACCGGGCAGATCCGGAGAGCCCCGCAAGCAGCTGTTCCTTCAGCCCTTCGTTCAAGCCGTTGACGATGGATTTAAAATCATCGCTTTTTGTGATATAGGATTGAATATTGTTCAAATGAGCCCCTCCTCTCTTCCTCAAATAGAAAAATGCTTTGGTCTAGTCTCTACACCAAAGCTATTTATTGAATAAACGAATGATATTGGTGATAATCCGGGTTTCGCTCAAGCGCTTCTTGACAATCTTCACATATCGTCTTCACGTGTAAATCCCCATTATCCATATAAGAAATCATATCGTTTCTTTCATCGTTTGTTAAGTGGTTAAAGCCTAACTGTTCACTGTTTACATAAGAATGATCAAGACTTCCGACTTTAACGCCGCAATGCCGGCAATAATAATGTAAAGCCATAAAGGAACCTCCATACCGAGTCTTTTTAAAACTAGTATGTTCCGTTCCCTTCTGCCTTATACCTTAGCGTTAAATTCATTCATGACTTCTAAAAAAGGTTTTTCCAGAGAAGCTTCACAGGCCTTGGCCGATTGTCTGACGGCCTCTTGTATCACCGGCTCTTCTTCATCTGTAAAAGCGCCAAGCACATAATCGACGATTTTCATGCCGTTGACCGGACGGCCGATTCCGATTCTGATCCGGTTAAACTCAGTTGTTCCCAGATGCTGAATCATCGATTTGATGCCGTTATGGCCTCCTGCGCTTCCTTTCGTCCTCAGACGGATTCTTCCGGTCGGAAGATCCAAGTCATCGTAAATCACTTTCAAATTGTCAACAGGGATCTCATAATAGTCCAAAAGCGGCCTCAAACATTCTCCCGATAAATTCATATATGTAAGCGGCTTAACAAGTAGAACCTTTTTGCCGGAAACAAATCCGATTCCGTATTGACCGTTGAACTTTGTTTTATCAAGCGGAACGTTCCACTCTTTTGAAAGCTCATCGATCGTCATAAATCCTACATTATGTCTCGTATTTTCATATGTTTTACCCGGATTGCCCAATCCTGCAAACACAAGCATTATTCTATATCCTCCCTTAAGCAAAACCCTGCCTCAGCATACTGAGGGGGAGCATCCTAATTTCCCCTCATTCTAGCACAAAAGACGTAACCGCGGGAGGATTACGTCTTACGTACTTATTCTTCTTTTTCCTCTTCAGTGCCTTTTTCTTGTTCCTCAACGTCTTGAGCGGCTGATTCGGCTTCCGTTTCTTCCTGCTTTTGAGGAGGAAGAATGGATGCAACAACTTCATCAGGCTCATGGTTGTATGAATAATCGCCTTTAGACGGAATATCGCCGACGGTTAGAACATCGTTGACTTCGAGACTGGAAATATCGACCTCGATCGTTTGCGGAATGTTCTTCGGCTTCGCTGTGACAGACAGCTCGTAAAGCGGCTGCTGTAGAACACCGCCCTGTTTAATCCCCTCTGCTTCACCCGTAAGGTTTACAGGAACCGTCGCCTCCATTTCCGCTTCCATATCAACCACTTTAAAATCGGCATGTACAATTGAATCTTTTAATGGATCCGTCTGCAGCTCAGTCACCATAACAGAGTGCTGGTCTCCGTTTATATCCAAGTTGATAATCGTATTTTTGCCCTCAGCTCGCAAAATTTTTAAAAGCTCAATACTGTCTAACGCAACGGATTTGTTTTCCAGGTTTCTTCCGTAAATGACACCCGGCACATACCCGGATTGCCGGATCTTTCTTAAAGAAGACCGTCTGGAATCCGTTCTTTCTTCCGCTTTTAAAATTGCCATGTTCAGCACCATCCTATCGTTAGATTGGTCTTTCTAAAACCATACCCATAACGACAAAACTTTAAACCAGAATCAGCAAATTAATCGAACAGGAAACTGACAGATTGTTTTTCATGCACACGAATAATCGCTTCTGCCAGAAGCGGTGCAACAGAAAGCTGCTTGAACTTCGCGATTTTCTTTTCTTCAGGAAGCTCAATGCTGTTGGTCACAACGAGCTCTTTAATTTTCGAATTGTCGATTCTTTCGATCGCCGGACCGGAAAGAACCGGATGTGTACAGCATGCATACACTTCCTCTGCGCCGCTTTCGACGAGCGCATTAGCCGCAAGCGTAATCGTTCCTGCCGTATCAATAATATCATCAATTAAAATGGCTGTTTTCCCTTCAATATGTCCGATGATATTCATAACCTCGGCTACATTCGGCTTAGGTCGGCGTTTATCGATAATCGCAATCGGCGCTTTCAAGCGGTCCGCCAATTTGCGGGCACGCGTCACACCGCCGTGGTCAGGGGACACGATCACGACATCCTTGAAATTTTTCTCTTCAAAATAATTACCTAAAATCGGAACACCCATTAAATGATCGATCGGTATATCAAAGAAACCTTGGATTTGCGGCGCGTGAAGATCAAGTGCAATCACACGGGTAGCTCCGGCGGTTTCCAGCAGGTTTGCCACCAGTTTGGCTGTGATCGGCTCACGGGAACGGGCTTTACGGTCCTGACGGGCATAGCCGTAGTAAGGCATCACGATATTAATCGTTTTCGCCGATGCGCGTTTCAGCGCATCCACCATAATCAAAAGCTCCATAATATGCTCGTTCACCGGTGCGCTTGTCGATTGGATGACATAGCAGTCGCAGCCGCGGATGCTTTCTTCAATATTAATTTGAACCTCACCGTCGCTAAAGCGTTTAACAGAACTCTTCCCCAGCTCAACTCCGACGATATCTGCGATTTCCTTCGCAAGACCCGGATTTGAGTTTAAAGAAAAAATCTTCAAATTGTCGTCTTCATATTTAGACATGGTAAACCTCCGATTTAGGATTATTTTTTGTGTATGTTCTCAGCGTAGTCTTCTTTGTTGACTTGTCTTGCTCTGGCAATAGACAAAGCCTTGCCTGGTACATCGTCGGTAATCGTTGAACCCGCAGCTACGTATGCACCTTCGCCGATTGTCACCGGAGCGACCAAATTGGAGTTGCAGCCGATAAATGCCCCATTTTCAATCTTCGTTTTGAACTTATGTTTCCCATCATAATTTACGGTAATCGACCCGCAGCCGAGATTGACATCCGTTCCGATTTCCGCGTCCCCTATGTAGCTTAAATGAGATGCTTTGCTGCGATCACCAAATTCCGATTTTTTCACTTCGACGAAATTCCCGATCCTTACCTCATTGCCGATCTTTGAATCGGGTCTGATATGAGCAAACGGTCCAATTGTAACATCGTCACCGACTTCACTGTTCACGACAACGGACTGCTTAATAACCGTTCTGCTGCCGATCGTACTGTTTTCGAGTTCGCTGTTCTGTCCGATGACCGCGTCCTCACCGATGACAACCCGCCCTTTAATAACGGTGCCGGGATAAATCACGGTATCTCTGCCGATGACGGCTTCCGGTGAAATATATGTGTTGTCGGGGTCGATTAAGCTTACGCCGTTTCGCATGTGGCGTTTATTGATCCGCTGCTTCATATAAATTTCCGCTTGTGAAAGGGCGACTCTGTCATTGACTCCGAGCGTTTCCTGGAAGTTGCCAGTCTGATAAGCGGCTACAGTCTCACCTTGATTTTTCAAGATCTCAATGACATCCGGAAGATAATATTCCCCTTGTACGTTGTCATTGGAAACCTGCTCGATCGTTTGAAAAAGAGCTTCGTTGTCAAAACAATAAGTTCCTGTGTTAATTTCTTTGACAAGTCTTTCCTCGTCTGTTGCATCTTTATGTTCGACAATTTTTGCAACATCGCCGTTTTCATTGCGAATAATGCGTCCGTAGCCTGTCGGATCCTCCGCTACAGCGGTTAAAATCGTCACTTTTGCTGCTTTTTTCTGGTGCTCATTGAGCATGGCTTCCATCGTTTCGGCAGTTAAAAGCGGTGTATCTCCGCAAATGACGATAGTCGTTCCTTTTTCGCTTCCAAGAATCGACTTGGCCTGCTTAACGGCATGGGCTGTTCCGAGCTGTTCAGCCTGCAGGGCATATTCGCTTTTTTCCCCGAGCTGTTTTTTGACATCTTCGGCTCCATGTCCAACTATTGTGACAAGTTTTTCTAATGATAGCTTGCGAGCTTCGTCGACAACATGCTCGACCATAGGTTTTCCGCAAACCGGATGAAGAACTTTATAAAGCTTTGATTTCATTCTTGTTCCTTGACCAGCTGCTAACACAACTGCAAACCGCTTATCCATGTATTGGCCTCCATTATCCCTATTATCCATAGAAAAATATATCCTAAATATGAGTTGATTTCAAGCAAGCCAAAATGAGAAATCAGAAAATCAAGACAGCATATTTTGGATATTCAGAGTATATTTAGGATTTACTGATCAGGGAGACAAATTGATTCCTTCGGGATGGGATTCTCAAACCGCCATATGTTTTACCTCCTGTTTCTGTTATACGCAATCACAAACCATATATTGTCATTTTATTATGATAAGATTATTTTTTTTCAAAACAAAAAGGGCTTATCCATAAGCCCTTCTTTTTTTAAGAAGCTCCAGCTTCTTCATATTCTATTTCCTCAACGTCACCCAAACGATGATATTCATTTAACACCGCGTCCTGAATTTTTCCGCGGGTGCTTGAGTTGATTGGATGAGCGATATCACGAAATTCTCCATCAGGTGTACGCTTACTTGGCATCGCAACGAAAAGACCATTGTTTCCATCAATTACACGAATATCATGCACTACAAATTCGTGATCCAGCGTGATGGATGCAATCGCTCTCATGCGACCATCGGTATTCACGCGGCGTAATCTTACGTCGGTAACTTCCACAGTAGTTCACCACCTTTTCCCAATATAAAAACATTAGTGTAACTATTCAACGGTTTTTTTTGTTTTCCTGCATAATTAAAAATATTTTTGTAATATTGGGATAAAAAAACACTGAATTGACAAATTTTCCAAACAAAAAAGATGATTTTGGAGACCAAAACCATCTTTTCGGAGTTTTTTCTATTTTACTAATGCGACGACTTCTATTTCAACGAGCGCGTCTTTCGGCAGCCTTGCCACCTCAACACATGATCTCGCCGGTTTGTGGGTATCGAAGTACTGTCCGTAAACTTCATTCACCTCTGCGAACTGATTCATATCCGCCAAAAACACAGTTGCTTTGACGACAGTCTCCAGAGAGGCGTTCGCTTCTTTCAGCACGGCTTTTAAATTGCGGAAAACTTGATGCGTCTGTTCTGTGATGTCTCCAGTCACCATTTCACCCGACGGGGTCAGTGGAATTTGCCCTGAACTGTAAAACATATTATTGACAACAATTCCTTGTGAATACGGTCCGATCGCCGCCGGTGCTTCTTTTGTCTGAACAACCTTTGTCATCTCAAACTCCCCATTTCCTATTCATTGTCTGCAAAAAAACGCTGAAAGTTTCCGTTTTGGATTTCCACCTTTTTTTCCTTCATATCAATTTCAGAAAGAGTCAAAAGGGACATGTACTCATCGACCAGCCGCTCCTTGACTCCCTGAGCCTCCACAAGAACACCGATGCCTGCTACATGGGCATTGAATTCCTCGAGAAGATTGATCATACCGTTGATCGTTCCTCCCGCTTTCATAAAGTCGTCTATAATCAAAACGCGCGAGCCCGTCTGCAAGTTGCGTTTTGCAAGAGACATCGTCTGAATGCGGTTGGAAGATCCAGACACATAGTTAATGCTGACCGTTGAACCTTCAGTTACCTTATTGTCTTTTCTGACGACCACCGTCGGCACATCAAGGTAGCTGGCTACCGCATATGCCAGAGGAATTCCTTTTGTCGCCACCGTCATCACGACATCGATCTCCCTGTCTGAAAAAGCTGAAGCAAAAATCTTGCCGGCCTTCGTTAATACAGAGGGCTTGCCAAGGATATCGGTTAAATACAAATATCCGCCGGGCAATATCCGTTCCGAATCGATCAATGACTCACCGAGCGACTTTACAAATTCCTCCGCTTCATCGCGTTTTACCTTTGGAATGTATTTAACGCCGCCTGCTGCTCCCGGCACGGTCTGAAGCGTCCCGATCCCCTGCTGCTCGAAGGTCTGCTTAATAATGGTTAAATCTTCACTAATGGATGATTTAGCAGATTGATACCGTTCTGAAAAGAAGGTTAATGGCACTAAGACATGCGGATGGGTCAACAAATAATTTGTCAGATCCACCAATCTGCCGCTTCGACGAAACTTCATGCACTTACCTCCAAAATCCGAATATTTTTAAAAATAATATAACTTAACATACGGATTTAATCAAGTTCATTTTGTTCTCCGATCATCCGCACCGCATAAACCTGATCGCAAAACCCTCTTAATCCGTTATAGATTCTTTGTACTTTTGATTCGTATTGAACCAATCCGAACACAGTGGGGCCGCTCCCGCTCATCAGCACAGCATCGGCGCCAAACCGCTTCATTTGATTTTTGATCATCGCGACTTCGGGATGCATATTCAATGTAACAGATTCGAGAACATTGCCGAGTTTGTCGCACATTTTTTGAAAATTCTTCTCTTCGATCGCAGAAATCATACCTTGAACATCCGGATGTTCAATCTCATCGACTTTCAGCTGCTTGTACACTTCTGCAGTTGATACGCCAATCGTCGGCTTTGCCAGCACAACCCAGCAGTGCGGCGGAGTCTCGATATGACGGATTTTCTCTCCTCTTCCCGTTGCAAGAGCCGTTCCTCCATGTACGCAAAAGGAGACATCAGATCCGATCTCAGCGCCAAGCTCAGCCAGTTCATTCATCGAAAGCTTCAAATCCCACAGCCGGTTCAGCCCTCTGAAGACGGCAGCCGCATCGCTGCTTCCTCCCGCAAGCCCCGCAGCAACGGGAATCACTTTCGTAATAAATATAGAAACACCTTTTTTAATGCCGTATCGTTCTTTCATGAGCATTGCAGCCTGATAAGCAAGGTTTCGCTGATCGTCGGGAACAAAGCGGTTATGCGAGGAAACCGTTACTTTATCTTCTGCCAGCTCGGTTAATTCAATCCGATCCGCCAAATCAATTGTCGTCATGACCATCTCTACTTCATGATACCCATCTGGACGTTTGCGGCGAACGTCGAGCGACAAATTAATTTTAGCCGGCGCCTTCTCTAAAATACGCAATCCATTCACCTACTTCTCCATCTAAACATAAGTATCCACATTGTAACATATTTTGAAGTACAGGACGTACAAATGCATGCGCCCGTGCAGGACACCGCGCTCTTAGCATGCGGTCATTCCCGCAGATCGCGATTGCCCCCTTCAGCGAATCCTCAAGGCGTTTGCAGCACCTGATCGGCTGAATGCAGATCAATGAAAAAAACGGAGGACAGAAGCGCCCTCCGTATGTCACTGTTTTAATGATTTTGCTGGTTTTGAGCCATATGCTGTTCGGCTAATTCAATGGCCCTCTTCACCATGTTACCGGCGTCTCTGGCCCGAATTCCGCCCCAGCCCTCGGTTTTTACCGTGTCGTAAAATCCAAGATCCTTAGCCAATTCATTTTTGAATTCCTCTGACATGATGCTTCGACGTCTGCCCATGCGAAACAGCCCCTTTCAAGTATCATACCATCCGTCTGACTCATCATAAAACAAGTGACATGTATTAGCTTTGCTCGATTTGTGCAGAACTTCCCCGAAAAATTCTGGATAAAAAAAGGCAAAACAAAAAGCAGCAAACATAAAGTCCGCTGCTTATTAAAGGGCTACTGAGCTGGTTTTATCATCAGAAAATCTCAATTCAACCGTCTCAGTAAGAATATCCGCATAACTGTATGAAACTCTTTCAAACGAATTCTCGTCTTGGTCTAGTTGTATCACAAAAACAGAAGGGTACGTCTCAGCTAAAATGCCCGAACGCTCAATCGTTTTTCGGCGGCCACCGTTTGCTTTTAACGTCAGCCTTTTTCCCAAATGTCCATCAAGCGATCTTTTAATATCGGACAACGTTTTCGCCATTGCATCCACCTCACTATATTCAGTATACACCAGAAGCCCATTTTTGTCAAATAAAATTTAAATTATATCAACGTTCATAAGCCTCTGTCAATAAAATATTTGTGACAAATTATACGCCGACTTTCCCTTATTTTCCTCATTTTTCGTTTCATTATGTATGTTTTTTTAAAAAAAGGTAAAAACATTCGGCTGTATGGCAAAAACCCGCCATCCGGCGGGCTCGTTTAATCGTTTTCTTTTGTTTTATATGGCATTCCGATTCGCAATACGCCTCGCGTCTCAATGCCTCCGAGTCCCTTTTCCCTCGTCAGGGTGTTTCTGAGCACTTCCCAGACGTTAATGCGGTCCATAAACGGAGTGAAGCTGATTTTTGCGACTATATAGACCGGATCAAGCGCATGGATGTTGACTCTTGACGGAGAGCTTGCAAAATTTGCACCGGCTCTGATCAGTGATTCAAAATGGGACTGGCATGCGCCTGCAAAAATGACAAGCTGATCAAGATGGGGAATTTTTTTTCTCGCTTTTTGAACGGTTTCGATAAAATCTTTTGAATGCCTGTAGGCATCCAGATTGTTAATATCACCCTTCTGCTTAGAATAGGCATCGTGTCCGGTGATGACGAGAAGATCCGGGCGGTACTCATCGATCAGTTCCTCGATGACCGATGACATTTTCTTTTCATAACAATGAATGCCGTATACAGGAACCCCGATCTTTTCATAGAGCGCCAGACATTTTTTTAAATAAGCCGAATCCCCGTCTAAATGAAGGACTCTTCCAGGCATATGAAAGTACTGCTGTTGATTGTTATATTGGTTTGTGGCGCGGTACTCATGTTTATTGTGAAGGAGTTTGTAATCCTGGCGGAGAAGATCGAGGGATTCCTTCATTCTCGATTCTTCTTCCCGCTTTCTCATCTGCCGCTCAGCCTCGCGGACCATCTCCAAGTCCGTTAAATATGCGTCAGCGATTAATCTGACCTCATCTCCGTGCAAAACGGCCACAGGTTCTCCATTTGCCGATTGATCAATTCGTATAATTCGAAATAAGATATCTCTTCGATAAGATTTTCTGACGACCATATCGCCTATTTTAAATTGCATGCTTTTCACTCCACACATAGACTAAGCCCCATCCTGATGAATATAAAGCAATGAAAAGTAAAGGTGCTTCTTTAGCCTATGTGCCCGCCCTTCAAGTGGTGAACGGATGACAAGCCTGATCAGGCTTAAAGCCCGGCTTCAAATAAAAAAAGCCCTCCATTAAAGAAGGACTGCTCTCAAGCGGTCAGATAAGACAGCGAACTCTTCAATGCTCAGCGATTCCCCGCGTCGTTTTCCGTCGATTTGTGAATCCTGAAGCGCTCTTTCAATTTTTGATTTATTCTCTTTGCCATTCGGCAGGTTGTTAACGAGGTTGTTGAAAAGCGTTTTTCGGCGCTGTGCAAAGCTGGATTTTACGACTTGAAAGAAAAAGGCTTCATCTTGAACCGCGACAGCCGGTTCTCCCCTCAGCGTCAGCCTGATGACCGCGGAATCCACGTTAGGCTGAGGGACAAATACAGTCTTTGGCACATTCATGACCGTTTTGGCTTCGGTATAAAACTGAACCGCGATGGAAAGGGACCCGTATTCCTTTGTAGAAGGTTTCGCAGCCATTCGGTCCGCCACCTCTTTTTGAAGCATGACGACGATCCCTTTCAGCGGCAGATTTTCTTCTAAAAGCTTCATGATGATGGGAGTCGTGACGTAATACGGGAGGTTGGCGACAACCATCACCTCATCGCAGTCTTGAAACTGCTCGTCCATTACCGCCCGGACATCGGCTTTCAGGACATCCTGGTGAATGACAGTCACATTATCATACGGAGAAAGCGTATCTTTTAAAATCGGCAGGAGCCTTTGGTCGATTTCGAAGGCCGTCACTTTCTTCGCACGCTTTGCCAGCTGCTCGGTCAATGCCCCGATCCCCGGACCGATTTCAATCACGCCGGTACGCTCCGTCACTCCCGCATGGTCGACAATTCTGTCCAATATGTTCGTATCAATCAAGAAGTTCTGCCCCAGGCTTTTTTTGAATGAAAATCCGTATTTATTGAGAATTTCCTTAGTTCTAATTGGGGTGGCGATATCTTTATTCATGCTCTTCCTCCCGCAGCACAACATCCAGTGCGCTTAAATAATCACTCTTTTTGATCTGAAACATTTGCAGCCGCTTTTGAAGCTGTTTCCCATTTGTATAGCCGATATTCAATATCTCGCCGAGCCGCTCCCGCCTTTGTTTTGCCAGAGGGCCCCCGATCAGGCCGGCTTCGATTAAATCCTGAGCCTCAATCTCAGGTTCCGTCGCCTCCATTTCCTCCTGAACGGTTTTTAAGCATTCGCGGATTGCCTCAAGCGAAGCATGTTCAACACCGATTCCGCGCTTATTTTTAGGCTTTGCCAAATGCTTGGGTAAAAATGCATGCTTGCAGCCGGGGACTTTTTCTGCAATCGTTTTTCTGATTTTTTCCCCCGGGAAATCAGGATCGGTTAAAATAATGACCCCGCGCGTTTCCTGGGCAAGCCGAATCCGTTTGATGACGTCTTCCCCTATGGCAGATCCGTTCGTTTCAATCGTATCAGCATCAACAGCCGATTTGATTTTTGCTGTGTCATCACGGCCTTCGACAACAATGATTTCTTTAATCTTCATTTCTTCCTCCGTATAGTGAAAAACCTTTTATTACATTTTTAAAATTATTGAAACCTTTTTGTAATAAAACCGTCTAATTAATTAGAAAACAAGATGGATCTATTATAACCAAAAAAACAGAGGGCGCAAAATCCCTCTGCTTATATAAGAAGCGTAATAAATGATATTTAGTTCAACACCTTGATTTTAACTCTTTTGTTACCCCAGCGGTAAGCTGTAGACTTACTCGGAAAGAATACATCGATTTTACGGCCTTTGATGGCTGAGCCTGTATCGGCTGCAACCGCGTAGCCATATCCTTCTACATGTACTTTAGAACCCAGCGGAATGACGCTCGGATCGACAGCGATCACTTTAGCACCCGGATTATTTTTCAAGTTAACGCCGGTCGCAGTGTGGCCAGAGCATCCGTTGCAGCTTGCCGTATAAGCTGTAGAGGATACATAAAATTCTTTTCCTGAGGATTGATTTCCGCGCGATACATTCGCGCTGACTGTAGCCACTGCGGCTTGCTTTGTACCGACAGCAATAATTTTGGCTTTGCTTTCAGCGGCTGTTTCCTCTTTAACCAGTTCTCTGGAAACTTCCTTGCCGTTTTTCATAACAACGGCATAGTGCTTTTTAAGCTTGCCATGTTTACCGTCCCGTACAACTTTTTCTTTCCCTTTTTCAAGTGAATCGTCCTCTTTTTTGCGGACTTCAAAAGGGATGTTCTCTTCCACTACATCGGTGACTTTTTTGATACGAGTAATGTGAATCGCCTGATCTTTTGTCAGCTTTTTATCAAGCGCAGGCTTAACTTCATCATCGCCTTTTATGCTGATCTTATGATGTTTTAAAAAGTCAGCGACCGTAGTCGAAGTCGTCCATATATCTTTATCTTTACCGGCATCCTTTACGGTTACTTTAAAAGCCCTTTGCAAAGTCAGCTTCATGTCTTTCGTTATTTCTTTATCAACTGAGGGTTCAATTTGATCGTGTTCCGCCAACTCTAGATTTAAATCTTTCAGCAGTTTGCCGACAGTACCCGCTGTTGTCCAGATTTCTTTTTCCTGTCCGTCGACCGCGAAATGAACAGGTTTTGCGGCAACATACTCAACATTCGTGTTCGCCGTTAATTTTGTATCTTCAGCGGGAGAGATGTGATCTTCTTTCCTCGTCTCGATGTCTAAGCTTTTCAGCAGTTCACCTACGGTTTCAGCATTCGTGCGAACATCCTGCTTTTTCCCGTTTATCGAAATGGTGACTTGCTGTTTAGCGAGCTCATGTGCTCCGTAAGCAGTTCCGCTTCCTGCGACAAGCAGTCCAGCAGCAATCAGTATCCATCTGCTTTTGCTAAGCTTTACGGAAAACAGCTTTTTCATTTTTTGTATGATGAAAAACGCCTCCTTCTCCTCGGGGAGATTATATAGAGTATCTACAAGCCTGTCAACCCTCCTCTCTATTTCTCCGCAAGCCCGCCATCTCTTTTATTATGGGAAAACCACCTCATAAAAGAAAGAAAGACTTGTCGACAAAGATATCCTATGAGTGCAAACAGACATGTAGAACTTTTTAGAACCGTCCCCCGAAGAGACAAGCTTGAACAAGGCTCGATATCAAATCGTGTCAGCTGATGCCGAAAAGTTTTTTTGCATTTTCTGTGGTGATGGCCGCTACTTCTTCATAAGTCATCCCTTTCAATTCAGCAATTTGTTCGGCGACAAGCTTCACATAGCTTGGTTCATTCCGCTTTCCTCTGTATGGATGCGGCGTTAAATACGGGCAGTCCGTCTCAATTAAAAGTCGGTCATTTGGTATTTGTTTGACCACTTCCTTCGGCTTTTTGGCATTTTTAAATGTGACGGGACCGCCGAAAGATAGGTAGAAATTCATATTTATGCACTCTTGTGCAATTTCGGCGCTTCCGGTATAACAGTGCATGATCCCGCCGACTTCCTCGGCCCCTTCTTCCCGCAAAATAGAAACGACATCCTCTGTTGCATCACGGTTGTGAATCACGATTGGCAAGCCGACTTCTTTTGCCAAAGCAATCTGTTTTCTGAACACCTCTTTTTGAACGTCCTTCGGCGACTTATCCCAATGATAATCAAGTCCCATTTCACCGATCGCCACAACTTTTTCATGGGCAGAGAGGTCTTTGATCCAAGCCAAATCTTCATCGGTCATATCAATTGCATCAACCGGATGCCACCCGATGGCAGCATAAATAAAATCGTATGCTTCAATCAATTCCATTGCGCGCTTAATCGTCGGACGATCGAATCCCACAACAACAATGTGCTCCACTTTTTCTTCCTTTGCCCGAGCAATGACTTCTTCCAAATCCTCATTAAATTGCTCGGCATTTAAATGTGCATGTGTATCAAATAACATCAAAATGCCACCTTTTTTAGATATTGTCGAAAAACAAAAGGTGTTCGACGAAATGTTACACGTGGAACACCCTTTGCCAACATTTATTTGATTCGCGTTCCGTTTGATAATGAACTGTCTACCGCTGCAAGCGACAGAACGCCGTTGTCTTCTCCAGCCAATATCATGCCTTGAGAAAGTTCTCCTCTTAGTTTGACCGGTTTTAAGTTTGTTACACAAATGACTTTCCGGCCGACAAGCTCTTCAGGTTTGTAGTGCTTGGCAATTCCTGAAACGACCTGGCGTTTTTCAAAGCCCAAATCAAGCTGAAGCTTTAACAGACGGTCCGCTTTTTTGACGGGTTCGGCATGGATGACTTCAGCCACTCTCAGCTCCGTGCTCATAAAATCGTCTATTGTGATTTCCGGAAGCCTTTCAATTGCTTTTTCCTCTTGTTTCGGTTCTTCTTTTGGAGCCGTTCCCTGCATTTTTGATTTGATATAAGCGACTTCGTCTTCCGCTTCAAGACGCGGGAACAACGGTTCTCCTTTTTGTACTTTGACCGATTTCAGCTGGCCGAAGCTTTTAATGCTGTCCCAGTTTTTCAATGACGCATCCGTAACACCGAGCTGTGCAAAAATCTTTTCAGGCGTCTGCGTTAAGAACGGCTGCAGCAATACAGCAGTGATGCGCAACGACTCTGCCAAATGGTACATGACCGATTGAAGATCTTTTTCTTTGTCCTTATCTTTTGCCAGTACCCATGGGGCTGTCTCGTCAATGTATTTATTCGTTCTGCTGACAAACTGCCACAATGAAGAAAGCGCTACAGAAAACTCCATATTTTCGATCGCCTGTTCGTACGCTTCAATTGTCTTTTGTGAGAATGATGACAACTGTTCGTCAAAAGCGGTAACCGGGCCTTCGTATGACTGAACCCGGCCGTCAAAGTATTTGTTGACCATGGCGACCGTTCTGTTTAACAGGTTGCCTAAATCATTCGCTAAATCATAGTTGATCCGCTCGACAAATCCTTCCGGTGTAAATACGCCGTCAGAACCGAACGGCACTTCGCGGAGAAGATAATAACGCAATGCATCAAGTCCGTATTTGTCGATTAATGTGACTGGATCGACCACATTTCCTTTTGATTTAGACATTTTTCCGTCTTTCATCAGCAGCCATCCGTGGGCAAAAACTTTTTTCGGCAGCGGAAGGTCCAATGCCATCAGCATAATCGGCCAGTAAATGGTATGGAAACGGACGATCTCTTTACCGACAAGATGAACGTCTGCCGGCCAATATTTTTGATAATTTTCATCGTTTGCCGTATTAAAGCCAAGTGCCGTAATGTAATTAAACAGCGCGTCTATCCAAACATAGATGACATGCTTCGGGTTGCCGGGCACTTTTATTCCCCAGTCGAACGTCGTCCGGGAAACAGCCAAATCCTCAAGACCCGGTTTAATAAAGTTGTTGATCATTTCATTTTTGCGGGATTCAGGCTGAATGAATTCAGGATTTTCTTCATAGAAAGCGAGCAGCCGGTCCGCATATTTTCCCATGCGGAAGAAGTAAGATTCCTCTTTGATTAACTCAACGGGATGGCCGCTGTCAGGACTTTTTCCTCCGATTACCTCGCCTTTTTCGTTTCGCTCAACATCAACGAGCTGGGTTTCGGTGTAAAACGTTTCGTCAGGTATGCTGTACCAGCCTTCATATTCATCAAGATATATATCACCATTGTCAAGCAGCTTCTGAAAAACCTTTTCGATCACGTTTTTATGACGTTCCTCTGTCGTCCGTATGAAATCGTCATTGGATATGTCGAGCTTTTTCCAAAGCTGCTGAATGTCTTCTGCCGCACGATCGACCAATTCCTGCGGAGTAATATTTTCCTTCTCCGCCGTTTGCTGGATTTTTTGTCCGTGCTCATCTGTACCTGTTAAGTACCTGACATCAAAGCCTCTCAGTCTTTTATACCGAGCCATCGCATCACCGGCAACGGTTGTGTAGGCATGTCCAATATGTAGCTTTCCACTTGGGTAATAAATGGGTGTAGTGATGTAAAACGTATTTTTTTCTTGCGGCATGATGGAACCTCCCAATTAAAATGTCAAAAAACTCCCGCCCAAAGGACGAGAGCGGCATGTGTATTCATTCAGTATATACTCAATATATAATCCCTCTTTATATGATACCATCTTAGCCTTCAAGTTCAAGAAAATATACATTGTCGATCCATCATGAATACGGTCGATTACAAATTTTTTAACAGAAAGAAATATTATACTTCGACAAAAAAATGCTTTCATTGTCGAATAATGTCGTATATAATCGATATGAGGAAAAACCTTAGTTCGAAAGTCTTGATTTAAGGGCTTTTTTTTGATTGATCCTACTGTTTTATCATCTTCATTTCCCTTGTTACATCAGTTCTTCCAAGGTCTTTTGACTATATGATCTAATTTTTACAAACAATAGAAAAGAAAATGATTGACGTTTATTGGAAACCTTGTTATGCTAGGACTGTAAGGATTTTGTCGAATAATGACGAAGATAATAAACACCTATAAAAATAACAATCTTTCGGGAGGAGAATGAATATGAAATCTACAGGTATTGTACGTAAAGTTGATGAGCTAGGACGCGTGGTGATTCCGATCGAACTTCGCCGTACGCTTGGAATCGCGGAAAAAGACGCTCTTGAAATCTATGTAGATGACGAAAAAATCATCTTGAAAAAATATAAACCAAACATGACTTGCCAAGTTACAGGTGAAGTTTCTGATGACAACCTTAAACTTGCAGGCGGTAAATTGGTTCTTAGCCCTGAAGGCGCTGAGCAAATCATTAACGAAATTCAAGCACAACTTCAATCTCAAAAATAATTATTTTGATTATACAAAAACCGCTCTTGCCGAAGCAAGGGCGGTTTTTTTAGTTTTGAATATGATAAGCGTCATAAATCTTCCGTTTCGGAACGCCGCGGTCTACCGCGGTTTTTTTAATGGCTTCTTTTGAATGATATCCTTCGCTGATATAATGCTCGACATGTTCTTTTTCTGAAAGGTGCTCCCACCAGAACGACTCTTCGATCGTTTTTTCACGGCTTCCCTCGATCACAAGGCAAAACTCTCCGCGTACCTGTTCCTGTTCAGCCCATGTGAGTGCTTCTTCGATCGAACCTCTGATAAACTCTTCAAATTTTTTCGTGAGTTCCCTTGTCAATGCGATTTGCCGGTTGCCGAATACCTCTCTGATGGCTGACAAGGTTTCTTTCAGCCGATGCGGGGACTCGTAAAAAATCATCGTCTCCTGTCTGTTTTTCAAAGCCTCGAGCTGTTTTTTCCTTTCACGTTTGTTACGGTCCAAAAAACCGAAAAAGAAAAACGGCTGCGGCGCAATGCCTGAGGCTATCAGTGCGGTCAAAGCAGCATTTGCACCGGGCAAAGGCACGACATAGCCGCCCATTTCGATAAAATCGCGGACGATTTCAGCCCCGGGGTCAGATATTGTCGGCATTCCGGCGTCACTGACC
Source organism: Bacillus sp. JZ34 (assembly GCF_053903205.1). Classification (NCBI taxonomy): domain Bacteria; kingdom Bacillati; phylum Bacillota; class Bacilli; order Caryophanales; family Bacillaceae; genus Bacillus; species Bacillus sp. JZ34. Next base: position 4,349,343 of record NZ_CP096403.1, read on the forward strand.
AGCGCGACATTTTTACCTTCTTTCAGCCATTCCAAAATTTTGTGTCCGCTGCTTTCTTTATTGTGTTCATGGTAGCTGACAAGCTGTGTCTCGATTTCGTATACATGGCACAATTTCTTCGTCTGCCTCGTATCCTCCGCAGCAATAATGTCCGCCTCTTTCAACACAGAAACCGCTCGAAATGTCATATCCTCCAAATTGCCGATGGGTGTCGGAACGAGATATAACATGCCCATGTCTGATTTTTGGTCAAAGCTCTTTTGCCGGTTGATAATCAACACCCTCCCGTCTTTTTTCTTCTATATAACGTTCTTTGTTCTTTCTCGATAATTTTTTAAAATAGTATTCGGCCTGCATCGCCTCTCGCTTTGTTGAAAAGCACTCTGCATAATGGAGTTTTACCGGCAGCCTTGCCCTCGTATACTTCGCACCTTTCCCGTCATTATGGGTTTTCAGGCGCTTCTCGATATTGTTTGTATAGCCGGCGTACAAGCTACCGTCCCGGCACGAAAGCACGTAAAAATAATGGCTACTCGTCTCCATATAAAATCTTCCTTATTTCAGGTGTATATTGATCTTGTTCATCATATACGAATAAAGGAGGCAGAATTTTCAGGTCAGGCCGGCCGTCTTTTATTCCTTCCACTAAAATGGTGTTGGCCTCTTTACTTTTTTTCGGGTAAACAAACTGGACGCGCTTCGGCTCGATTTGGAAGGCCTTCATCAATTCAAAGATTTCGAGCAGCCTCCCCGGCCGGTGAACGAGAGCGAGTTTGCCGCCCTGCTTTAACAGCTTGCTGCTGACGCGAACGACGTCTTCAAGCGTGCAGTAAATTTCATGTCTGGCAATGGCCAGATGTTCATTTAAGTTTTGCTCCGTTTTTTGCGGCGTCTTGAAATAAGGAGGATTGCATGTGACGACATCAGCTTTATTATATCCGAGCACCTGCGGCATATTGTTCAAGTCGTCCCTGATGAGATGAATCTGTTTTTGTAGGTTGTTGTATTCCACGCTGCGGAGAGCCATGTCATACAGCCTTTCCTGAATTTCCACCCCGGTGATGGCGGCTTTTGTGCGGGTGCTGAGAAGCAGCGGAACAATCCCGTTCCCTGTGCACAGATCAATGATGTTTCCTTTTTGTATCGGAACATATGCAAATTTCGACAGCAGAACGGCGTCTAAGGAAAACGCAAAAACTGTCGGGCTTTGCACGATTTTCATATCTTCTGCAAGTAAATAATCCAGTCGTTCATCGTCTTTTAATTGAATCATGTCTTTTCCCTTTCCTAAACACATTGTACCGTTAAAAAGGCTTCCGTTCCGCCGGAAGCCTTTCTTATTTTTTATTTAAGAACGAGAGGCAGAACAGGCAGTCTCCTTCTTTGCGAACACTTCCGTAATGGATGTTGCAAATATGGAAACCCTCCTGATACAGGCGCGCCAAATTATCATGGCCTTCTCCAATATCAGCATGCCCTGTCTTTTCTGCTTTTATCTCTTTTTCATCGGATTTTACGTTTTTTAGCCTTTGATCCGTTTCTTCCAGCCTCTTGCGCAAATGCTCGTTTTCAAGCTGTAAATGATTGTTTTCTTCAATCATTTCCCCGATATGCTGCTTGAGATCTCCAAGCTGGCGGTAAAGGGACCCGATTTGTTCTTCTAAACTTATCACTGTATCAAACAATTCTTTTTTATCCAAGGTTTCACACCTCGTTAATCTGTGGTTTGTGCAGATACGACACCTTCTTGCAACAGCTCATCCCACGTATATTCAACGACTTTGTCACAGTCTGTCAGTTCAACTTGGAGAATGCGTTCAAGAATATTCAAGCCGACGACTTTTGCCGGGCCGTTGGACGTGGCGATCACTTCCCCAATATCCGGAAGCTGTTCTTTTGCTGTTTCGTATTCATCGTTTTCATATTTCAGACAGCACATCAGCCGTCCGCATAGTCCGGAAATCTTCGTCGGATTCAGCGACAGATTTTGATCCTTTGCCATTTTAATAGACACGGGCTCAAAATCACCTAAAAATGTGGAACAGCAAAGCATTCTTCCGCACGGTCCGATGCCGCCCAGCATCTTCGCTTCATCCCTGACGCCGATTTGCCTCAGTTCGATTCTCGTTTTAAAGATTGACGCCAAATCTTTGACGAGTTCTCTAAAATCGACTCTTCCGTCAGCCGTAAAATAAAAAATGACTTTGTTGCGGTCAAAAGTGAATTCCACATCGACCAGCTTCATCTCAAGGCCGTGCTCGTTAACCTTTTTCTGGCAGACATCAAAGGCGGACAGCGCAGCTTCTTGATTCTCTTCAACGATCAGGCGGTCGCGCTCATCCGCAACTCTGATCACTTTTCTTAAAGGCAGCACGACATCATTCTCGTCTACTTTCTTGTTGGCGATGACAACCTGCCCGTATTCAACACCGCGAACCGTTTCGACGATCACACAGCTGTCTTTATCTATCTGAAATCCGTTCGGATCGAAATAATATATTTTGCCCGCTTTTTTAAAACGGACACCAATAACGTTGTACAAGCTTATCCCTCCTGCAGCATTAAAACCAAGTGCTCCATTAATCCTTGAGCATTCACATTGGAATAAAGCCGTTTTTTTGCTTCTAAAACAGCAAGTATCTGGTTTGTCACTCTTTGTTGTGTTGTTTGCAGCGCATGCTGTTTTAATGATTGGAATAAGTCCTGAAATAGTATTTTATCTTCATGTCCCAACTGAATGGACAACACGTCGCGATATATAAATAAAAGCATATCAAGACCCATTTCTTGGTGGTCTTTCTCCTTGAAAAAGGGCATCCACTGATCTTGAATATAGAAAAAAGCATGTCCTTTTCGCTGGTGTAAGACTTCATACAATTTTATCACTTTCGCTCGCGACTCTGCAAACTGATCATTTCGACTCAATTCGAGCGCTTCCGATAAATTGTTTGTCATATTCGACAAAAGGGCAGCAATATTCGGTGAGACCTCTTGTTTGATCAGTTCCTTTTCAATTGATTCGGGCTGCAACGACTGAAAGGATAAAACTTGGCATCTCGATATGATCGTATCGAGCAATTTTTGCGGCTGTTCCGTTAAAAGAACAGCGATTGTATCGCTGCTCGGCTCCTCTAAAAACTTCAGAAGGCTGTTCGCCGCATTGACCGTCATTTGATCGGCATGGGAGATAATGTACAGCTTTTTATGCGATTCCAAACCGGTCTTTGAAAACTCTTCCTGAAGCGCCTGAATTTGTCCCTTTTTAATCGAAAGTCCGTCCGGATGCACGACGTGAACGTCCGGATGGTTTCCTGATTCAATCCGCTGGCAGTTCCGGCACGACTCACATGGCTCCGCTCCGTCTTCAAGGCAAAAAAAGCTTTTTGCCAGAAGGGTTGCCGCGTCTAATTTGCCCGTCCCTTTGCGCCCTTCAAATAAATAGGCATGGGCAAGCCGGTTTCTTTCTATACTATTTTGCAAAAGCTTCATGACCCGTGGCTGAAGCTTCTGCATTTCTGTCCAGGTTGTAGCCATACCATCACTCTCTATGTGTAAAGGTTTATCAGTAAACCCTTGATTTCGCCAATCTGTTCTAAAAGTTCGATAGAAGATTTTTCTTGGTCCATCAGGTCCTCTGTTAATTGCACAAGCTTTTCGTCCAGTTCTTTTACAATGCTCAATGTCCGGCTGTTTCCGTACAGATCGAAGCTTCTTGAATTCTCCACCGTCAGCCCGTTTTCAACGGTCTCTTTTACAAATCGTTTGATCAAGCCTTTGAATCTGGCCAAATCCTTGAAGTTCCTCGACTTTGATAAGCGTTTTCCGAACGCTTCAATATCTGTTAAAAGCATTGTCAACTGTTCAACTCGTAGCTTGCCGCTTTGTATATTCATCTTCTCTTTAAATGAAGCAGAAACGTTTTCTCCTCTTGCAGGCGGAGTCTGCTGTTTCTCTATCATTGTACGCAGTTCTTGACTTATTTTCATATCCTCAACCCTTAAAATTGATGGAATTGCTCGATCGGCAGTACAAAAACGGTTGCTCCGCCCACTTCAACTTCAACGGGATAAGGAACATATGAATCGGCATTTCCGCCCATTGGAGAAACAGGGGCAATCAGCTGATCGCGCTTGCTTCCGTTTTCTTTTATCAAGCTTAAAGCTTTGTCTACTCGAATATCATCTACACCCAACATGAAGGTTGTGTTTCCCGATTTCAAAAAGCCGCCGGTTGACGCCAGTTTAGTCACGCGAAAATTGTGATCGGTTAAAGCCTTTAAAAGCCTATTGCTGTCTTGGTCTTGAACAACAGCGATAATTAACTTCATATGAAAAGCCCCCTTTTGGATGGAAACACTTAAGGATACTCTTGCTACCATTATAACAATGAATGGTAAACAGGTCACAACTGATTTTCTTTTAATGCTTCCTTAATGATGTTATTTACCCTTTTTAACACATGTTCAACATTCTGACTGGCATCCACGATCCGAAATCGGCCGGGAAACCGGTTCATAACTTCTTTATAGCCTTTTTGAACAAGTTGATGAAAATGGAGTTTTTCCAGATCAAGCCGGTTCTTCTCTCTGGCATGATTTATATTGATCCGCTTCATTCCCTCTTCCGGGTCGATGTCGAAATAAATCGTCATATTAGGCATCATATTGCCGATCGCAAATTGATTAACAGAAAATACTTCATCAATGCCGAGTCCCCTGGCATACCCCTGATAAGCAAGTGAACTGTCGATGAACCGGTCGCATAAGACGATTTTTCCTTTTTCAAGCGCCGGTTTTACTTTTTCGACAAGGTGCTGCCTTCTTGCGGCTGCATATAATAAGGCTTCAGTTTTTGGATCCATAGCCGTATGACTTGGATTTAAAATAACCTCGCGAATTCGTTCAGATATTTCAATGCCGCCCGGTTCTCTTGTCGCAAGAACAGAATAGCCGTTTTTCGTCAATTGGTCTGCCGCAGCCTGAAGGATTGTCGTTTTTCCCGCACCTTCAGGCCCTTCAAAAGTAATAAATAATCCGTTCATGATTTCTCCTCTTCTATATATACAGTTAATTGCTTTTGTTTGAGCTGATTGCTGCCCTGAATGTGTACATTCAGGTCGACGAGCCGCGTCAGCCGGCTGATCGTCTCTTTTGTTATTCTCTCACCCGCCATAATCAACGGAATACCCGGAGGGTACGGTATGACCGGTTCCGCGCTTATTCTGCCCACGGCTTCCGTAAAAGGAACCGATTCTTTTTTGAAGGCTGACAACTTGCTTTTCCGGTAAGGCAAAGCTGTGACTTTTTCAGAAGGGATTCCGATTCCGGCAGGATAATCGTGTTGAACAGCTGTATCTCTGATTTCTTTGCCGATTGTGCTGATCAGTTCCGGCGCAGGCTTGTTTTTTCCTTCAAGCGGCAGGATCAACAGGACTTGCCTTTCATCTGCCAATTCAGGATGGATGCCGTTTGCTTCAAATATGGATTTCAGTTCAAAACCGGAGTGGCCATACGCTGATCTGACAGACAGCTTAAGCGGATCTTGCTGGATACCGGCATCAGCCGGCTCGACGATCTCGGCTCCGTTTATTTGAGAAAAGGCTTCTCTCATGTTGAGGAGCTCTTTCTCAATATCGGCTGTTCGATTTGTTTTCAAGATATTTTCGGCGTATGCCCTAGCTATATCCAAAGATGCCATGATTGGATAAGAAGGACTGCTGCTTTGAAGTACAGAGAGATAGTATGCCAGTCTGTCCCTGTTCACCCTGCAGCTGTTAATATGCAGATAAGATCCCATTGTCATCGCCGGGAGCGTTTTGTGCGCAGACTGAACGACAACATCGGCGCCCGCTTTCAGCGACGACTGGGGAAATGGATGGCCCAGCACAAAATGGGCGCCGTGAGCCTCGTCGACTAGAACGGGAATGTCGTGTTGATGGGCCTCTTCTATGATCGGCTTCAGATCAACAGCATGTCCGTAGTAATTGGGATATGTCAGCACGATTCCTTTAGCGTGCGGATATTGTGAAATTGCATCTTTTGCCGTTTCGTACAGTATATGTGTGGGAACGGCCATCGCCTCATCAATTTCCGGCGTCAAAAAAACCGGATGGGCGCCTGAAAGTTCAATCGCATGAAATACAGACTTATGGCAGTTCCGCTGAACAAGTAACGTGTCACCCGGCTGACAAACAGCCATGATCATCGCCAGATTCCCGACGGTCGAACCATTGACGAGAAAAAAACTTTCTTCCGCGCCATAAAGCCGCGAAACTAAATCCTGCGCTTCTTTGATGACGCCTGATGGCTCATGCAAATCATCCAGACCCGTCAGTTCAGTTAGATCAACTTTGAGAATCGTTTCGAAAAAGGTTTTCGCTTCATCAAAAAAGACATCTCCATTGTGATGTCCCGGAACGTGAAAAGAATAATGATGTCCTTCAGCATGGTTCACCAATGCTGTATATAAAGGTGTCTTCATATAACCGATCCTTTAGTCATCTTCTCTATTTTCTTCGTCACCCTCGTGCTCCCGGGTGACGGTATGACATTCTGCATTTATTATACCCTTCAAGGCGGATTACATAAAGGGCGGACGTTTTGGTAAATGTTTATCTTGCTTATGATAAACGGTTTTGGTTTTCTTTCATGTCCAGCAGCTTAGCCTTGAGACCATCTTCCATTGCCCTTATTTCTTCTTCTGCCTGAAGGCGCTTTGAACGGCCTTCTTCTTGAATTTTAAGCGTCTCCTCTAGCGTTCCGATCAGATTGTCCTGCACTTGTTTCAATGTTTCGATATCGATAAAGCCGCGCTCATTTTCCTTGGCAGTTTCGATCGTGTTGGCCTTCAGCATCTCGGCATTTTTCAAGAGCAGTTCGTTTGTTGTGGCTGAAACCTTTTTTTGAGCTTCTACGGCTCGGCGCTGCCTCAACAGAGTAAGCGCAATAGCAACCTGATTTTTCCAAAGAGGAATTGCTGTCATAATCGATGATTGGATCTTTTCCGCCAGCACTTGATTTGTGTGTTGGATCAAACGGATTTGCGGGGCGCTCTGCAGTGTAATTTGTCTGCTCAATGTTAAATCATAAACCCGCTTTTCCAGCCGGTCGGCAAACTGAATCATATCATTTACATCCTGAACGGCCATATGATGATGTTCTGTTTTCGATTTCTCTTTTAATTCGGGTATGGTTTGATGTTTTAATTCTTCAAGCTTCAGCTGACCGGCTGCAATATAGACATTCAGCGCTTCATAATATTCTTTATTTTTTTCATACAGCCGTTCGAGCATCTTATTATCATTGATCAGCGCGCTTTTGGAATGCTCAAGTTTTACGCTGATTCTGTCTATTTGGGCGCCGGTTTTTTGATACCTTGATAAGACTTCTTGAACAGAATGGGATACTCTTCCGAAAAAACGGGAAAAAAAGTTCCTTTTTTCAGTTTTCAATTCATCAGGGCTGACCTGTTCAAGCTTTTTCATTAGGTCGCTTAAGACCTGCCCAATTTCACCAATATCTTTTTTTTGGACGTGCTCAAGCATCTCGTGTGAAAAATTCAAGAGTTTGGATTGAGCTTGCGTTCCATACAGAGTCATGCTGTCATGTTGTTTTGGATCGATCTGTTCGGCCAGTTGGAATGCCTGCCGGCGTTTTTCTTCGGATAACGTATCAACCAGATTTACTTGCTGCCCGCGATGTTCTTCCTCCATGCCGGAAACAGACTTTTCTCCTTGTCCAAAAGGATCGAAAAGCAAATCATCAATTTTAAGCTGTGCGCCAGTTTTGTGTAACGATGGTTTATATTCGCTCATTTTCAGCTTTCCTCCGTCAGCCTTTTTTCATTGAATGCTTTGCGACGTCCAGTTCAAACTCCAAGTGGTCAATGTCTGTTTTCAGCAAGTCATAAAGGTCGTCTTCCAATTGCTTGGCAAGCTTATCGATCATCATGCGTGTTTCGCTTAAAGAAACTTCAAGCTTCGCATTACGTTTTGGCTGTGACGCCAAAAACGCATGCTTTTCCGTCAGTTCAACAATTGAATCAAGGCTTTGATAATAAAAGCGTTCAACCTGGTAAAAACGCTTTGGTTCGTTCTTTGTGATGCTGTAAATTTTTCTGACGATACGGAGAATTTCTATATTTTGTTTAATCGTTTGAAT
>NZ_CP096403.1:4362500-4385000 GCF_053903205.1 Bacillus sp. JZ34
CCGTCAATTCCTTTGAGTTTCAGTCTTGCGACCGTACTCCCCAGGCGGAGTGCTTAATGCGTTTGCTGCAGCACTAAAGGGCGGAAACCCTCTAACACTTAGCACTCATCGTTTACGGCGTGGACTACCAGGGTATCTAATCCTGTTCGCTCCCCACGCTTTCGCGCCTCAGCGTCAGTTACAGACCAGAGAGTCGCCTTCGCCACTGGTGTTCCTCCACATCTCTACGCATTTCACCGCTACACGTGGAATTCCACTCTCCTCTTCTGCACTCAAGTTCCCCAGTTTCCAATGACCCTCCCCGGTTGAGCCGGGGGCTTTCACATCAGACTTAAGAAACCGCCTGCGCGCGCTTTACGCCCAATAATTCCGGACAACGCTTGCCACCTACGTATTACCGCGGCTGCTGGCACGTAGTTAGCCGTGGCTTTCTGGTTAGGTACCGTCAAGGTACCGCCCTATTCGAACGGTACTTGTTCTTCCCTAACAACAGAGTTTTACGATCCGAAAACCTTCATCACTCACGCGGCGTTGCTCCGTCAGACTTTCGTCCATTGCGGAAGATTCCCTACTGCTGCCTCCCGTAGGAGTCTGGGCCGTGTCTCAGTCCCAGTGTGGCCGATCACCCTCTCAGGTCGGCTACGCATCGTCGCCTTGGTGAGCCGTTACCTCACCAACTAGCTAATGCGCCGCGGGTCCATCTGTAAGTGGTAGCCGAAGCCACCTTTTATAATTGAACCATGCGGTTCAATCAAGCATCCGGTATTAGCCCCGGTTTCCCGGAGTTATCCCAGTCTTACAGGCAGGTTACCCACGTGTTACTCACCCGTCCGCCGCTAACATCAGGGAGCAAGCTCCCATCTGTCCGCTCGACTTGCATGTATTAGGCACGCCGCCAGCGTTCGTCCTGAGCCAGGATCAAACTCTCCATGAAATAATGGAGCGCAGATTAAGTTCGTCACATCCTGTGACAACATCTGCATGACCTGCATCGTGCAGGCCCCTGACTACGCACATTCGCATGTGCGATTTATTTAATGAATTAACAGGTACGTTTGTCTTGTTTAGTTTTCAAAGAACTTCACCGCCGCTCTCAAAGCGACTATAATATCTTAACATTTAATCGTGATGTCGTCAACAACTTTTTTTCAAAAAAATTATTCGTCATCAGCGACGAATACTAATTTAACACCTTTAAATAAAATTGTCAACAAGAAATTATATTGCGATAAATTGTTTAATAACAATAAGAGCTGCTACACCGGGAACCCCCAATAATCCGCTCACTCCGGTTGTTACAATATTAATCGGCACGTGAATGCCCACGCTCTCGCCAAACAGATTCACACAGAATAAAAACAAAGCGCCGACTACAAATCTAACCGCTATTCTTCCGATTAATCGCAAAGGTTTAAATGATGCTTTTGAAAAAAACAACAGGGCAACCAAAGCGACAATTGCCCCGATAAAGATAACAGATCCCATGAATTCCATCACTCCTCGCTCGTTCTTGTACAAGCATATGATGGGAATCATGCGAATAGACCTGCTACTTCCAGCTGCCGATCCTTAAATTTCTTTTTTTTGCTTCCCGCAAATAAAAAAAGTACTTTGCCTCGGCAACCTTTAATTCGTAAAGAACTTCTGGCGAAGGCTCAAGACTGTTTTCAATCAGCCGCTTTTGCCTGTTCCATTCTTCCTTTTGATGGATCAGCTGTTCAATCAGCTTGTTATCAAATTCTTTTCTAAGCTTCTTTTTCCGAAGAAAACCCATGGTAATGCAATCTCCTCCCTCTACATTTCACGTCTGCCTTCAAGCGCTTTAGAAAGAGTGACTTCATCTGCATACTCCAAATCGCCTCCGACCGGAAGTCCATGGGCAATTCGTGACAGCTTGATACCAGACGGCTTTAAAAGCCTTGAAATGTACATGGCCGTTGCTTCTCCTTCTATATTCGGGTTTGTCGCGAGAATGACTTCAGTCACCTGATCATCCTGCAACCGTTTCAGCAATTCGGGTATTTTAATATCTTCCGGACCGATGCCGTCCATCGGAGAAATCGCACCATGCAAAACATGGTACAGTCCGCTGTATTCCTTCATTTTCTCCATAGCAATGACATCTTTCGGATCCTGAACAACACATATGACCGATTTGTCTCTTCTCGTATCTTCACAAATATAGCAAGGATCTTGATCTGTTATATGTCCGCAAACCGAGCAATATGTCAAATTGCGCTTTGCGTTTACCAATGCTTTTGCAAAATCTAACACGACGTCTTCTTTCATACTAAGAACAAAAAAAGCCAGACGGACCGCCGTCTTGGGTCCGATTCCTGGCAATTTCATAAAGCTGTCAATCAGCTTTGATATTGGTTCAGGATACTGCATTCTTATTTTCCTCCTAGAATAAACCCGGCATGTTCATTCCTTTTGTAAACTTACCCATCGTTTCATTTGTTACATCGTCGACTTTTTTCAAAGCATCGTTTGTCGCTGCAAGGACAAGATCTTGAAGCATTTCAACATCTTCAGGGTCTACGACTTCCTCTTTGATGATGACGTCGATGACTTCTTTTTGGCCGTTTACCTTAACAGTCACCATTCCGCCGCCCGCAGTACCTTCGAGTACTTTTTCTGCCAGTTCCTCCTGTGCCTTTTGCATATCCTTTTGCATTTTTTGCATTTGCTTCATCATTTTCTGCATGTTACCCATTCCACCGCGCATACTCAAATCCACTCTCTTTCATGTTTTTATTCTTTAATTTCAATCAGTTCCGCTCCGAACAGTTTTTTAGCTTCTGATACGAGCGGATCTTCTTCTTTTGGTTCATTTGCTTCAGAATCTTCCGGCTGATGATCCTGCAGAAATTCTTCTCTTATTTTACCCCATTGGGCTTCGGGAACGCCAACTATATCTATCCTTCCGCCGAGCATTCCATCCAAAATTTGCTCCAGATTTGTCCTGACTCCATTATTGTCTTCAGCTACCATTTTACAGTGAATTTCGTATTTGAATGCGAGGACAAATGCTTTTGAAGATGCAGCCACCGGCTCGCTGTCATTTAAAAGGGCAGCATGCGATACTTTATTCTGCTGTTTAAGCTGGGCAAGCAATTGTCCCCAGCAGCCCTTCAATTTTTCGAGGTCCGGTCTTGTAGCATCTTTTAATATTTCATGAATACGGCCGACAGGCGCTTTATATGCGCTTTTCACGCTTTTTTGCGGACGGGACGTTTCTTTAGGCTGGGCGGGAGCCGAAGAAACCTGTACACCTTGTGTTTTAAGCTTCTCAATCTCCTGCTCAAGCTGCCGAACCTTGTTGACGAGATTATCCACTTCCGGCGGGGCGGCCGCGGATGCCCCTGCTTTTGGTCCCTGGCAGAGCTTCACAACTGCAACTTCAAAGAAGATACGCGGATGGTTCGTCCATTTCATTTCCTGATGGCTTTTATTTAATATATCGATCATTTCGTAAAGGTCTGGTGCAGGAATTTGCCGGGATAGAGCTTGGAACTCTTCGTCCACCTTCACCTTTTCAAGAACGCCTTCTAAATCAGGCGCCGTTTGATAAAGAAGCATATCCCTGAAGTAGAAAATCATATCCTCGATTAATTTTGCCGGGTCTTTTCCCTGCTGAAGCAGTTCGTTCAATGTTTCCAAAGCACCGGAAACATTTTTTTCGTGGAGGGTTGAGGCGAGCTTTCCAATATAGTGCTGTGACACAGCCCCTGTTATCAGCAGCGCATCATCCACCGTCAGCTCATCTCCGCTGAATGATACAGCCTGATCGAGTAGGCTCAGCGCATCCCTCATGCCGCCGTCGGCGGCACTGGCGATGATGTCTAAGGCGCCATCCTGCACCTTGAACTGTTCAGCTTCGACGATTTTTTCCATTCGTCCGACAATTGCCTGTGAGGTAATCCTCTTAAAATCAAATCGCTGACATCTAGAAATAATCGTTAAAGGAATTTTATGAGGCTCTGTTGTTGCGAGAATAAAGATACAATGTTCCGGCGGCTCTTCAAGCGTTTTTAGAAGGGCGTTGAATGCGCCGATAGAAAGCATATGTACTTCATCTATGATATATACTTTATACGTGACGGCAGACGGGGCAAATTTCACCTTGTCGCGGATGTCGCGTATTTCATCTACACCGTTGTTAGAAGCGGCGTCAATTTCAATTACATCTGAAATCGAACCGTTTGTAATGCCTTTGCACGCGGAGCATTCATTGCACGGTTCACTGACCGGAGCGTGCTCACAGTTGACAGCTTTGGCAAACAGTTTTGCGGCGCTTGTTTTTCCCGTTCCCCTCGGTCCGGAAAACAGATAAGCGTGCGAAAATTTCTTTTGTAAAAGGGCATTTTGCAACGTTTTCGTGATGTGCTCCTGACCGACTACATCTTCAAACAACTGCGGCCTGAACACTCTATATAAAGCCTGGTAACTCACAAACACGCCCTCCTCTTGTTTTCATCATTTCCATTATACATGAAGCAGCTTTCAAATCCAAAAGCTCTTCTTAAGAAAAAAACTCATCTATATTAAAATAGATGAGTTCTTAATTTGATGATTGATTTACCGTGCACCTTCTGTCGATTCGCTACCCTAAGCGTTACTTAAGCAGTTAGCTCAGCCCAGGCAACCCTGCGGCACATGGAAGGTTCCACTTAATGCTGCTTCCTTCCGGACCTGACATGGTTCATGGATTCCCATTGCGCAGGACCCAAGCGTCAACACCACTTGCTTAAGGCAGACCTTAAAGTAAACGAACCTCGAGAAAGGGATTCGGCCTCGCTAGAGCGGATTGCGAGTACAGGGCACCGCTACCTCCCCGCTTAGCACGGCAAAATAAATATCAAATTATTTAAGCTGCGTCTTCATGTGACGCACTCATTAGTATAACTTGTTTCACCCTAAATTGCAAATTTCCGTCATCACAGCTCCCTTTTCTTTTCCACTTTCTTTTTTGCGCGGAGCTTTCTGAAAAAATCGCTTAGCATCCTGCCGCATTCTTCTTCCATTACGCCGCTTACGACTTCAGCCTGATGATTGAATCTCTCTTCCTGCAGGAGATTCATCAAAGTCCCCGCACAGCCGCCTTTCGGATCAGACGCTCCGAACACCACTTTGTCGATTCTGGAGAGAACGGCCGCTCCGGCGCACATCGGACATGGCTCAAGGGTAACGTAAAGAACAGATCTCTCCAGCCGCCAGGTTCCCAGCTTCCGGCATGCCTCTTCAATAACGAGCATCTCTGCGTGGGCAACCGATCTTTGCTCGGTTTCCCGCAAATTATGGGCGCGGGCAATAATTTCGCCATCCAGAACCAGTACGGCGCCAATCGGCACTTCGCCTTTTTCTTCAGCTTTTCTCGCTTCATTGATCGCTTCTTTCATATAAAACTCGTCTTGTGTCATCCGCATGCACTCTTTCAATGTTTTTCGCCCGACAGAATAGGCTAACTTATAGTTAAAGGAATATGCAATCTGAAAGGAGACAATCGCATTGTCCAATTCAGCTCTCATTATAGTCGACATCATTAATGATTTTCAATTCGATATGGGTGACGTTCTTTCCAAAAAGACCAGAAACATGACCGAGCATCTTCTGGCATTAAAAGAACACGCAGCCAAAAAGAAATGGCCTATCATATACATTAATGACCACTTTGGAATTTGGCAAGCGGATATTGCTGCCATTATCAAGAAATGCAAAAACGACAGAAGCGAATATATCATCGACCGGCTCGCACCGAATAACAACGATTATTTCTTAATCAAACCAAAGCACTCAGCTTTTTACGGCACCGCCCTTGAAACATTGCTGAATGAACTTCATGTCGACCATTTGATTATTACGGGAATCGCAGGCAATATTTGCGTGTTATTTACGGCAAACGACGCTTATATGAGGGAGTACGATATCACGATTCCGCACGATTGCATTGCCTCAAATAATGAAAAAGACAACAAATATGCGTTGACGATGATGGAAAATGTTCTGTTCGCCAATATTACGACGGCAAAAGAGATCACCGCCGAAACTTGAGCATGAAACACTTCCTTTCTTCATATAGTGGTAGCAATGAGAAAGGAGGCGTTTCCCATTCAGATTTATGTCGTGAAAAGAGGCGATTCCCTTTATCAAATCGCGAATCGCTACCGAACAACAGTTAATGAAATTGTCGCGACGAATGAAATTCCGAACCCGAATCGGCTTGTTGTCGGACAAACTATCGTGATACCGATCGCCGGCGAGTTTTATGAGGTCAGACAAGGAGATACATTAGCATCAATCGGAGCCCGCTTTAATATTTCTCCGGCTGAACTGGCAAGGATCAACCGCATTCAGGTTAGCGCTATTTTGCCTGTCGGGCTGCTGCTTTATATCCCCCCTCGGCCAAAACGGAACATTGAAACAAACGCTTATATCGAACCGCGGGGAGAAAGCGTCAGCCCCGCTCTGCAGCAGGCGGCAAGAGAGGCTTCGCCATACTTGACCTATTTGGGTGCTTTCAGCTTCCAGGCGAAGCGGGACGGCACACTCGAAGAACCGCCGCTGAACAACTTAAAAGAAATTGCAGACAGACACCGGACTACGATGATGATGATCGTCACCAATCTCGAAAATGAAGCTTTCAGCGACGAACTCGGCAGAATCATTTTGACGGACCAGAATGTAAAAAACAGATTGCTTGATAACATTGTTGCAGCCGCCAGAAGATACGGTTTTAAAGACATCCACTTTGATTTTGAATACTTAAGGCCTGAAGACAGAGAAGCCTATAATCAATTTTTACGGGATGCACGGGCCCGCTTCAAACAGGAAGGCTGGTTCATCTCAACCGCGCTTGCGCCGAAAACGAGAGCGGATCAGCCCGGACAATGGTATGAGGCCCATGATTACCGGGCTCACGGAGAGATTGTCGATTTCGTCGTACTGATGACATATGAGTGGGGCTACAGCGGAGGGCCGCCGATGGCGGTATCGCCGATCGGACCCGTACGGGATGTGATCGAATACGCACTCACGGAAATGCCCGCCAGCAAAATCGTCATGGGCCAGAACTTGTACGGTTATGACTGGACGCTCCCCTATACGCCAGGCGGGCAGCTGGCCAGAGCAATCAGTCCCCAGCGGGCAATTGCAATCGCGAGTGAAAACAATGCGGCGATACAGTACGATGAAACAGCCCAGGCTCCTTTCTTCCGCTATACGGACAATGCCGGCAAACAGCATGAGGTATGGTTTGAAGACGCCCGCTCGATTCAGGCAAAGTTTGATCTGATTAGGGAATTGAATTTAAGGGGAATCAGCTATTGGAAGCTCGGCCTGTCCTTCCCGCAAAACTGGCTCTTGATAGCCGATCAATTTAATGTTGTGAAAGAAACGTTCCCAAGTTAAAGGAACGTTTTTTTCATGGCAGAAGATGATGATGTGATACAATATGTATGGTTCACAAATGAATTTCTTTAGTAGGAGGACACCTATGAACACAGCCCCTTTCATCGCTGTCGAAGGCCCCATCGGCGCGGGAAAAACAACCTTGGCCAGCATGCTCTCCGAAAAGCTCTCACTCTCTTTGGTTAAAGAAATCGTCGAAGAAAACCCTTTTCTTGATAAATTTTATGATGACAAAGATGAATGGAGCTTTCAGCTTGAGATGTTTTTCCTCTGCAATCGCTATAAGCAGCTTGAAGATACCGAAAAGAAGTATTTGCATCACCACATACCCGTTGTTTCGGACTATCATATTTATAAAAACCTCATTTTTGCTGAACGGACGCTGGAAGGCAAAAAACTTGAGAAATACAGAAAAATTTATCATCTGCTTACAGAAGATCTGCCGAAACCAAACGTCATCATTTACATAAAAGCAAGCCTTCCGACGTTATTGGAACGGATCAAAAAACGCGGACGGCCGTTTGAACAGGAAATGGACAAGCAATATCTGGAACAGCTCATCAATGATTATGATGCTGCCATTAAGCAATTTAAAGAATCCGATCCGCCAATACCCGTTATTGAAATTAACGGAGATCAGGAAGACTTCGTGATCTCCGAAGCCGTTTTCAATCGAATTGCCGATCAAGTAAAGGAGTATATAGAATGAGTGTATATGCTATTCCGAAAGATGCTATCATTACTGTTGCCGGAACGGTAGGAGTGGGGAAATCCACATTGACAAAAGAGCTTGCAAAAAGACTCGGATTTAAAACTTCTCTTGAAGAGGTTGTGAACAACCCTTATTTGGAGGCTTTTTACCAAGACTTTGAACGCTGGAGCTTTCACCTGCAAATTTTCTTCTTAGCGGAACGCTTCAAAGAGCAAAAATACATTTACGAATCGGGCGGCGGATTTGTTCAAGACCGTTCAATTTATGAAGATACAGGCATTTTCGCCAAAATGCACGCCGATAAAGGCACAATGTCAAAAGTCGATTATAAGACGTATACAAGCCTGTTTGAAGCGATGGTCATGACGCCTTACTTCCCCCGCCCCGACGTTTTAGTCTATTTGGAGGGCGATTTGGAATCGATTCTCGACCGCATCAAAAAACGCGGACGAGAAATGGAAATGTTAACCGACAGATCGTATTGGGAGGAAATGTACACAAGGTACGAAAACTGGATCAGCGGCTTTAACGCCTGTCCGGTTGTCAGAGTCAATATTGATGAATACGATCTGTTCAACAACTCTGCCTCCCTCGATCCAATCATTGAAAAAATCAGTGAAGCTATTCAAAGATAAACAAGCAAAAAGAGCGGATTCCCATGAAGAGCCGCTCTTTTTTTGCTTGTGCATATAAAAAAAACCGCTGCCCTATCCAGGCAGCGGCAACACAATCTCCAATTTATGCTTAGTCAATCACTAAAATGCAAATCAATAATGGCGGAGGAAGAGGGATTCGAACCCCCGCGGGCTTTGACACCCCTGTCGGTTTTCAAGACCGATCCCTTCAGCCAGACTTGGGTATTCCTCCGTATCGACAAGAATTAATATAACATGTCCTATCTTTTTAAGTCAAGGGATTTTTTCATAATAAATTTATTTTATTGTTCACGCTTCTCATTATATGCAAAAATAATGATAAACGCAAAGGGTGATAGCATTGTGGAAACATTTTATAGAACGTTTGCCTCAAGATTACACGCTGAACAGACCTATTGAAACAGAGGAGCTTCAGAAAGCAGAAGAACTCCTCGGCGTCTCTTTTCCAGATGAACTGGTCAGCCTTTTAAAAACGACAGACGGCATTAATGATACATTCGGGGATCATCTCATTTGGCCTGCATACAGAATGATAGAAGAGAATCTAGACATGAGAAGCACTGACTGTTTTAAGCCGTTCGATTGTCTGTTATTTATAGCAGGTGCGGGCAATGGCGATTTATTTGCTTATTCGATTTTTAACGGCTCTATACAGAAAAATGATATTTATGTTTGGAATCATATAGACGACAGCCGAATATGGGCCGCATCTTCTTTAAAACCATTCATGAAAGGCTGGATCGAGGGAACAATCACCATTTAAAACAAGATCTTAGGCAGGAGCATGATGAAATGAATTATCTATCAAAAGAATTGGCGGAGGAAATTGTCGACAGGACCATGTCGATTATTCGGCACAACATTAATATGATGGATGAAAACGGGGTTATCATCGCCTCAGGAGACCGCTCGAGAATTGGTGATGAACACGCCGGAGCGAAGGACGCACTTGCAGCTGAAAGGGTTATCAGCATCACGCCTGAAGAATGCTCGGCTTTAACGGGAACAAAGCCCGGCGTAAACCTTCCCATCGTATTTCATGATGAAATAATCGGCGTTATTGGAATCACGGGGCCGCCTTCTGAAGTCAGCCGATATGGTGAACTTGTTAAAATGGCAGCAGAGCTGACTGTCGAACAGGCATTTTTAACAAAACAGCTGACATGGGATCAAAGGCTCCGGGAAGAAACGGTCATCCAAATGATTCAGGGGGCCGACCTAGCATCCCTTGACTTCCTTGAACGTGCGGAGCGATTGAATATACCGCTAGAAGGCCAGCGTACTTGTCTTGTGTTTGAGCTGCCATCCGCTGATATGAAGCCGGCATTTATTAAAAAACTTGAAAAACATTTAACCGCGAAAGATTTGTACGCCAATATTTCTTTAAAAGAGATCACAGTTATTCTGGCAGGCGCTCCCGCTAAAAGCAGGGCTGATCTCTTTTCATCTTGGAACGGCTGGCTCAGCCAATGGAAAACGGTCAGAGGCGCGCTTGGCGAGCAGGCGGATCAGCTTGAGCAGCTGCCATTCTCCTATCAAAGTGCAAAACAAACGCTCAAGATTGCTAAAAACAGCTCTAGTTTATACGATTATCGAGAGTTTGCGATCCCCGTTCTGTTATCAAAAATAGAGCGTCCGGATCAGGAGATTCATTTTCAAAACATCTGGGACCGCCTTTCCCAAGCAGATCAAAAGGGCGAATTAATCCATACCCTCCTCTGCTATATAGAAGAAAATGGCGAAATTGGGGAAACTTCATCAAGACTCTTTATTCACCGCAATACATTAAACTACCGGCTGAGAAAGGTTGAAATAGCGACAGGATGCAATCCAAAACGATTTGACGACCTATTCAAACTGTATACAGCCATTACGCTTTTTTCACCATTTTGTGCAAATGAACAATTTTAATATAGGACAAAGGAACGAAATCCGTATACCTGACCAATTCTCCCTTGTACAGAAAGCGTTTACAATGGGACGTAAGGGAGGGTATGCAGATGGATATTCAAATCAATGCAATAGGCGCCTTATGCGCATTAGCCATATCAATCTTTCTCATTCTGAAAAAAGTCCCGCCGGCTTACGGCATGATGATCGGCGCATTGGCCGGAGGCTTAATCGGCGGCGCAGATTTAATAGAGACGACGGATTTGATGATAGCGGGTGCTAAAAACATGATTCCTGCTGTACTCCGCATCTTGGCAGCAGGGGTGCTCGCCGGCGTTCTGATTCAATCCGGCTCCGCAGCGGTGATTGCAGAAACCATTGTCAATAAAATTGGAGAAAAAAGAGCGCTGCTTGCTTTAACATTGGCGACAGCCATCTTAACAACGGTCGGCGTATTCGTCGATGTCGCCGTCATCACAGTCGCACCGATCGCCCTTGCGATTGCAAGGCGGACCTTTATCAGCAAAGCGGCCATTCTGTTGGCGATGATCGGCGGAGGAAAAGCGGGCAATATTATGTCGCCAAACCCTAATGCCATTGCTGCTTCAGATGCCTTTCACATCCCTTTGACATCCGTGATGGCCGCCGGGATCATCCCCGCTATATTTGGACTGGGCGCCACTTATTTACTAGCAAAACGCCTTTCAAATAAAGGAACAGGAGTAGCTGCAAATGAGATTGAAACCCAAACGACTCAACAACTGCCGGCATTTTGGGCGGCGATCAGCGGTCCGATGGTCTCCATCCTGTTGCTCGCCTTAAGGCCCGTGGCAGGTATTACGATTGATCCAATTATCGCTTTGCCGGCGGGAGGCCTCGTCACTGCGATTGCATCGGGACAAGCGGGCAAACTGAAGGATTTTGCCGCTTCAGGATTGTCGAAGATGTCAGGTGTTGCCGTGATGCTGATCGGGACTGGAACGCTTGCGGGAATCATCGCCAACTCCCAACTCAATTCTTTCATTACCGACACCCTTGTCGGCTTGGGTCTGCCGTCGTTTCTCTTAGCTCCCATTTCCGGCATGCTGATGTCGATGGCAACCGCCTCAACAACCGCCGGCACAGCTGTCGCCAGCAGCGTATTCGGCCCGACATTGCTTGATCTTGGCGTCGCCGGCCTCGCAGGTGCGGCAATGATTCACGCCGGAGCAACGGTGCTCGATCACCTGCCTCACGGAAGCTTTTTTCATACGACGGGAGGCAGCGTCTTCATGTCCATGAAAGAACGGTTAAAGCTGATTCCATATGAGTCAGTCATCGGCTTAATCCTAACCATTATCTCAACTTTGATTTTTGGAATTTTTCAATTCTTTATTTAAAAAGGAGCAGGTACCATGAAAATCGTAATCGCACCTGATTCATTTAAAGAAAGCATGACATCGCTTGAGGCGGCTAAAAGCATTGAAAAAGGCTTTAAAGCGGTTCTGCCTGACGCCGAATACGTCAACATTCCGGTTGCTGATGGAGGCGAAGGAACCGTTCAAGCTCTGATTGACGCCACCGGAGGAGACATCGTACAGCAAACAGTCACAGGCCCTCTCGGGAAGCCGGTAAAGGCGGCTTACGGCCTGCTTGGCGACGGAAAAACGGCTGTCATCGAAATGGCTGAAGCGTCAGGCCTTCACCTCGTGCCCCCTGAACAGCGGAATCCCCTGTTAACGACAACGAGAGGAACCGGAGAACTGATTCTCAATGCTGCGAAAAAAGGGGTGTCCAACATCATCATCGGACTCGGCGGAAGTGCGACAAATGACGGCGGAGCGGGAATGGCTGCAGCACTGGGTGTGAAGTTTCTAAACCGCAATGGAGAAGAGATTGAAAATGGGGGCGGTGCATTAGCTGAGATTGCCAAGATCGATGTGAGCGGCCTCAATCCTCAGTTAAAGCATATCCACTTTGAAGCCGCCTGTGATGTCGATAATCCTCTTACGGGACCTCGCGGAGCCTCCGCCGTATTTGGGCCGCAAAAAGGGGCGAACAGTGAAATGACTGCTCTTTTGGATCAAAACTTAAAACATTATGCTGCTGCAGTCAAAGCAGAGCTGGGGTGCGAAATCGATTCAATTCCGGGAGCAGGAGCGGCCGGAGGATTAGGAGCAGGCCTCTGTGCCTTTTTAAAAGCGGAATTAAAAAGCGGAGTTGACATTGTTTTAGATACTTTGTCTTTTTCCGAACATATTAAAGGAGCCGATCTTGTCATTACGGGTGAGGGAAAAATAGACGGCCAAACAGTCAGCGGAAAAACGCCAGCCGGCGTCGCAAAACGCGCCTGCAGCGAGAATATTCCCGTTATTGCATTTGCCGGATCGCTCGGTGAAGGCTGCGAGCTTGTTTATGATATCGGCATTTCCGCTCTCTTTTCGATTGTGCCAGGGATCAGCTCCTTGGAAAACGCCCTTGCCGATGGAAGTTCAAATCTTACGCGCTGTGCCCGAAATGTAGCCGCCGTCTGGTCTCTCGCATAAAAAAAAGCGCGCCTCTTGGCGCGCACTTTTTATGGTTGAATAACATCTCTGTTCCCCATGTATGGACGAAGCGCTTTAGGAATGATGACGCTCCCGTCCTCCTGCTGGTAATTTTCCAATAATGCGGCAACCGTTCTGCCGACAGCCAAGCCGGAGCCGTTTAACGTATGGACATGCTCAGGCTTTCCTTTTGCTTCCCTTCTGAATCTGATATTCGCCCGTCTCGCCTGGAAAGCTTCGAAGTTACTGCAAGATGAAATTTCACGATATGTGTTTTGGCTTGGAATCCATACTTCGATATCGTATTTTTTCGCAGCGGTAAATCCTAGATCGCCCGTACACATGCTCATCACACGATAAGGAAGCTCAAGCAGCTGAAGAACTTTCTCCGCTTGATTTGTCAGCTTTTCAAGCTCTTCATATGAATCCTCAGGCTTCACGAATTTCACCAGTTCAACCTTGTTAAATTGGTGCTGGCGAATCAAACCGCGCGTATCACGGCCAGCTGAGCCTGCTTCTGAACGGAAGCACGCACTGAACGCCGCATAATTGATCGGCAACTCGGCAGCTGACAAAATTTCATCGCGATGCAGGTTCGTAATTGGCACTTCTGCCGTCGGAATTAAGAAATAATCTTCTTCCCTGATTTTAAAGGCATCTTCCTCAAATTTCGGCAGCTGTCCGGTGCCTGTCATGCTTGCGCGGTTCACCATGTACGGCGGGATGACTTCCGTATAGCCGTACTCGTCTACGTGAAGATCAAGCATAAAGTTATACAATGCCCGTTCAAGTCTGGCGCCTAGCCCTTTATAGAAAACGAAACGGCTTCCCGTAACCTTGCCTGCCCGCTCAAAATCAAGAATATCCAACTGATCGGCAATATCCCAATGAGGCTTCGGCTCAAATGAAAATCCGGGGAGTTCGCCCCATTTGCGAACTTCCACGTTGTCGTCTTCAGTCTCACCGACCGGAACAGACTCATGGGGGATATTCGGGATAGACAGCATGATTTTATCAAGTGAAGATTCGACCGTTCTCAGCTCTTCATCAAGTTTTTTAATGTCTTCACCGACTTCGCGCATTTCTTTAATGAAGTGGTCAGCATCTTTTTTCTCGCGCTTTAAAGCGGCAACCTGCTGAGATACCTCATTGCGCTTTCCTTTCAGCTCTTCCACTTTGACGATCAATTCTCTTCTCTTTGTATCCAATTCCTCAAATTGATCAAAATCTGATAAATCTTCTCCTCTGTGGGCAAGCTTTTGTTTGATTTCCTCCAAATTTGCCCGCAGCAGTTTGATATCAAGCATCTGCCTCGCTCCTTTTATACTGATTTGACCGAAAAAAAGAGCCCTTGTCCCCTAAATATAAGGGACGAGAGCTCTCGCGTTGCCACCCTGATTGAAAACAGGCGTCTTCCTCCTGTTTTCCGCTTCATTTTGATAACGGTTCTCCCGTAAATGCCTACTTTGACTGTTCAGCATTTCGCTCAAGGATGGATTCGGACAGCATCTTTCGCCGATTCGCACCAACCATCGGCTCTCTTGGAAAGAGAGGCTTCCTACTGCTTCCTATCAACGCTTTTCGATCTATATTGTCTTATAAATGTACTACAAGTTTTAACAGCTTTCAACCGTTTTATACGACGGCTTCCTGTTTATGCTTTTCGGCCATCTCGACAAATAATTTCGTCATTCTATGGTCATCCGTCAGCTCAGGGTGGAAAGAACAGCCGAGCAGATTTCCTTGTTTGGCAGCGACGATTCTACCGTTGTGCTCCGAAAGCACTTCCACATCTGCGCCCGCTTCCAAAATGTGCGGAGCGCGGATAAATACGCCTGTAAACGGTTCGTCAAGTCCTTTAACGGTTAAATCCGCTTCAAAGCTGTCCACTTGTCTTCCAAAGGAATTTCGTTCGACGGTTACATCCAGAACACCAAGATGGGCATCATTCGCTCCGGCGATATTCTTCGCCAGGATAATCAGCCCAGCACAAGTTCCAAATACCGGCTTTCCGGATGCGGCAAACTCCTGAAGGGGCTTCATAAACTGATACGTATCGATGAGGCGCCTCATCGTCGTGCTTTCCCCTCCCGGCAAAATCAAACCGTCGATTTCCTTTAACTCTTCCGGCCACTTAATGACTTTTCCGGCTGCTCCGCATGCTTCAATTGAGCGAATATGTTCTCTTACTGCTCCCTGAAGTCCAAGTACACCAATTGTCAGCATGTCAATCCGTCTCCTTCGTGTTTACCAGCCGCGCTCTTGCATACGCTGTTCTGGCAGCAGATTTGAGATTTCAATCCCTTTCATCGCAGTTCCAAGCTCTTTTGAAAGCTCGGCAATCAGTTTGTAATCCGTGTAATGCGTCGTCGCTTCAACGATTGCTTTCGCGAATTTAGCAGGGTTGTCGGATTTAAAAATACCGGACCCTACGAATACGCCGTCAGCGCCAAGCTGCATCATTAAAGCAGCATCAGCAGGTGTTGCCACACCGCCGGCAGCAAAGTTTACAACAGGAAGGCGTCCTTCGGCTTTAATTTCCTTCAACAGCTCATACGGAGCGCCGAGGTTTTTCGCTTCTGTCATCAGTTCGTCATCGCTCATGCCGACTACTTTGCGCACTTGAGCATTCACCTTTCTCATATGGCGGACAGCTTCCACAATATTGCCCGTACCAGGTTCGCCTTTCGTACGAAGCATTGAAGCTCCTTCTGCGATCCGGCGCGTCGCTTCTCCGAGGTCGCGGCATCCGCATACAAATGGAACGGTAAATTCGTTTTTATTTAAATGAAATTCTTCATCCGCAGGAGTCAAAACTTCACTTTCATCAATATAGTCAACGCCGAGCGCTTCAAGAACACGCGCTTCAACGATATGCCCGATGCGGGCTTTCGCCATAACCGGGATTGAAACAGCGTTCATCACTTCTTCGACAATTGTCGGATCTGCCATGCGGGCAACTCCACCTGCCGCACGGATATCAGCCGGAACGCGCTCCAGCGCCATGACTGCGACGGCTCCTGCTTCTTCTGCGATTTTTGCTTGTTCGGCATTGACAACGTCCATAATGACGCCGCCTTTCTGCATTTCTGCCATACCGCGTTTTACGCGATCAGTACCTGTTTGAGCCATTTCAAGGATCCCCCTAATCAAAGATTGAATTGTCAGATTTAATCCTATTGTATCCTATAATTCCACAAAATCATATGAAAAACACGAAGATTATTTCTATTTTAATAACAAATTGTTAGGATTGTAAATGGTAATTCTATCTGAATATGACAATAAAGAGCCCTATCAGATAGAGCCCTTTATTGATTAAAACCAGCCGGTTACCATTTCAACAATGCTGTTCCAAATACCGGCAAAAAAGCCGCCGATGCTTCTCATCGTTAAAATAAACCAGTTTGCTTTCTCATCATCTTCTTTTGTCACGAGGTTTACACCTGATACATCGCTGCCGAGAAATCCGTAGTCCTTTTCTTCTCCCTTATAGGAGGCCGTCAAGGTACCGACTTTTTCACCTTTTTTAACAGGTGCGGTCAGCTCGTCTTTGTTCAGCGTCACTTTCGCCTTGTAATTCTTTTCTTCACCGTTCTTCACAGGCATTGAAAAGGCTTTTTCCGTTACGACGCCGACTTCAGTTTCTTTCCCTTTGTCGACTGTGACCGTTTCGTTGCCTTTCACTTGTGCGCCTTTTGCGTAAAACTCTTTCATCGTGAAGTTATCAAATGCATAATCAAGCATTTTTTTCGTTTCTTTAAATCGTCCCGTATGAAGGTCGCCTTTCGCATTCATAACGACGGAAATCACTCTCATGCCGTTTCTTTCGGCAGTAGCCGTAAAGCATGATCCGGCAGAGTCCGTTGAGCCGGTTTTCAGCCCGTCCACACCTTTATATTCCTGAACTAGGCCTTTCAGCATAAAGTTCCAGTTCGGCATGTCCATTTCATCGTCTGTGCCTTTTCTGAACTTCGTTTTGGCAATGCTCGCCGTATCGAGGATTTCAGGATAATCGCTTACTAAATGATCGGCAAGGAGCGCCATGTCTCTCGCAGATACTTCATTTTCTTCATTGGCATTTGTTCCGCTCGGATGTTTGCCGTGAAGATCCTTGTTTTCCAAACCTGTAGCATTCACAAATTTGAAATCTTTCATTCCAAGCTCTTTGGCTTTTTTATTCATTAACTCTACGAACTTTGATTCAGAACCGGCAACGATTTCAGAAAGTGCAATAGCCGCCGCGTTTGCAGAGTAAATTGCAGTCGCCTGATAAAGCTCTTTTACAGTGTATGATCCGTCTTTACGAAGAGGAACATTCGATAATGAACGATCTTGGGAAATCTCGTATACATAATCGTCAGGCGTGTACTTCTGATCCCATTTCACTTTGCCTTCGTGAATCGCTTCCAACAGAAGATACTCCGTCATCATTTTGGCCATGCTGGCAACAGGAAGACGCTGATCGGCATTTTTGCTGTACAAAATTTTCCCCGATGAAGCTTCCACCAAGATTGCTGCTTTCGCGTCTACATTAATTGGATCATTTGCGGCTTTTGCTGTCGACATAGGAGAAAATGCACCTACAGTCACGGCAAAAGCAACGATCAACATGATCAGCTGCTTTATTCTCTTGCTTTTCAAATCGTGATACCTCCGCTTTTCATCAGACTAATAATCTATATCAAAGCCTTTTAAGACATTTTTCAAACACAACATTATAAATTTTATCATAAGGAAGCAAAAAAAAATAGACAGAGTATTACTCTGTCTACGGTTTAATTTTTGTCATATTTGATTAGGAAATGGTATAGTTAGGCGATTCTTTGGTAATTTGTACATCGTGAGGATGGCTTTCCCGCAGGCCTGCGCCTGTCATGCGGATGAACTGCGCATCTTCCCTCAGTGCGTGCAAATCTTTTGTTCCGCAGTACCCCATGCCGGATTTCAAACCGCCGACAAGCTGATAAACTGTGTCAGCAACCGGACCTTTATAAGGCGTACGGCCCTCAATGCCTTCCGGAACGAATTTTTTGTTTTCCTCTTGGAAGTAGCGGTCTTTGCTTCCTTTTTCCATTGCCGCCACTGAACCCATACCGCGATAAACTTTAAAGCGTCTGCCTTGGTAGATTTCAGTCTCGCCTGGGCTTTCGGATGTTCCGGCAAGAAGGCTTCCAAGCATGACGGCATGTCCGCCGGCAGCCAAGGCTTTGACGATATCTCCGGAAAACTTGATGCCGCCGTCTGCAATAATCGCCGCACCGTGTTTTCTTGCTTCAGTCGCACAATCGTAAATCGCTGTCACTTGCGGAACACCGACACCGGCCACTACGCGGGTTGTACAAATAGAACCCGGTCCGATACCGACTTTAACTACATTTGCTCCGGCTTCGATAAGCGCTTTTGTTCCTTCGGCAGTTGCGACGTTGCCAGCAATGATATTTAATTCAGGATAAGTGTCGCGGATTTTCTTAACGGTATCCAAGACACCTTGTGAATGGCCGTGCGCGGTATCAACGACGATCACATCGACATTGGCTTCCACAAGCTTTCTGACGCGTGTCATTGTGTCGCCTGTTACACCAACCGCTGCTCCAACCAATAGGCGGCCGTGAACATCTTTCGCTGAATTCGGGAATTCGATTACTTTTTCAATGTCTTTAATCGTAATAAGCCCTTTTAAAACACCTTGATCATCTAAAAGAGGGAGTTTTTCGATCTTGTATTTTTGAAGAATTTTTTCCGCTTCATCCAGGGTTGTACCAACAGGAGCCGTAACAAGCTCTTCTTTTGTCATAACATCGCTGATTTTCATGGAGTAATCAGAAATAAATCGCAGATCACGGTTTGTGATAATTCCAACCAGCTTCTGATCCTCTTCATTGTCAACAATCGGAACACCGGAAATTCTGTATTTGCCCATCAAATGTTCTGCATCAAAAACTTGGTGCTCTGGCGTCAGGAAAAACGGATTTGTAATGACGCCCCGCTCTGAACGTTTGACTTTGTCAACCTGCTCAGCCTGCTGTTCAATCGACATGTTTTTGTGGATAATGCCCAATCCGCCCTGCCGTGCCATCGCGATGGCCATTTGAGCTTCTGTCACTGTATCCATGCCTGCACTAATAATTGGAACATTCAGCTTAAGGGACGGTGTAAGCTCAACCGATAAATCCACGTCGCGCGGAAGTACCTCCGATTTAGCCGGAACGAGCAATACATCATCAAATGTTAAGCCTTCTTTCGAAAATTTGCT
Organism: Bacillus sp. JZ34; assembly: GCF_053903205.1. Classification (NCBI taxonomy): domain Bacteria; kingdom Bacillati; phylum Bacillota; class Bacilli; order Caryophanales; family Bacillaceae; genus Bacillus; species Bacillus sp. JZ34. Next base: position 4,381,950 of record NZ_CP096403.1, read on the forward strand.
TTCCCACATTAGTAAATCCCCCTCTTTTCGGCAAAATATTATATGTAGATTATCAACTTGAATACCCACTGTCAAGAAAGCGGGAAACAGTTGTAATTTTTAGAAAATAACCATAAGGGAAGTGGAGTACATGCAAGATAAAGGATGGAAGGATTTAAAGCTGTTTTATTCGGTCGAAACAGCCCAGCATTTTCTTGAAATGGTATATAAAAATCAAGGAATGGAAGATGCCAAAAAAAACTCTTATAAAAACGGAGAGCGGTTTATTTTTTTTCTTAAGCATGCAGAAGCTTTTTACAAGCAAGCCAAAATCGCTACGTTAGAAATAAAACCCATTTTATTATTTTACGGCATGGCACAGCTATTGAAAGCCTGCCTGTTAACGACAGATCCTTCCTATCCCAGCCATACTTCAGTGCTTGCTCATGGCGTGACCACAAGAAAACGAAAAAAACAAAATTACCGCTTTTATGAAGATGAAGTGAAAATCCAAAGGAACGGCCTATGTATGCACGTGATCAGATCCCTTTTCCAATTATCCGGATTGGAAGATGAACGATTCAATATGAAACAGCTTTTGGCGAAAATTCCGGAGATCAATAAAGTGCTGGCATTTCAAAGAAAACCAAATCCGATTGTAAAAGCAGCCGTCGAAGACCGGCTAATTGAGCTGCCTGGCGAGACACCCAATGCTTACAATATGTCATCAAAGCGTTTCATCGAACATATCGAATACCATTTAAACTGGTCTTTCTGCCGTGAGGAAAAAGAGGGAATCGTTTTTTCTGCCGCTCATAAAGAATGCCGCCCCAGTACTTCGACCACGTTGCTTTATGATTTGGAGCAAGACGGATATTATTTCCCGGCTGAACGGGATCACTTTTTAAAGCTCCCGGAAATATTGGCGCATTACTTGGTTGCGTACAATTTAAGCATGATTGCCAGGTATGAAACTGAATGGTGGTATGACCTTCTTCTTCAAAGTGCTAGCGATGATTATGTCATCATCCAGCAGTTTTTACATATAGTCGAGTCAAAGTTCCCCTATTATATCGCTGAACTGCTTCTTCAAAAAAAGGAAAACAACAAAAAAGACCAGCTTATATAAGCTGGTCTTTTTACGTGCTTGGCGGCGTCCTACTCTCACAGGGGGAAGCCCCCAACTACCATCGGCGCTGAAGAGCTTAACTTCCGTGTTCGGCATGGGAACGGGTGTGACCTCTTCGCTATCGCCACCAAACTATTGCCTTCAGGACGAAGGTACTGGGCGTTCCTCACAGGATGTGAGGGCCTTTAGCCGAGTTTCCTTGCCTTTGGCTTTCTGAGAGGTGTTCTCTCAAAACTAGATAACGGTCAGACGATTCACAAACATTTAGGTTAAGTCCTCGATCGATTAGTATCTGTCAGCTCCATGTGTCGCCACACTTCCACCTCAGACCTATCAACCTGATCATCTTTCAGGGATCTTACTTCCTTGCGGAATGGGAAATCTCATCTTGAGGGGGGCTTCATGCTTAGATGCTTTCAGCACTTATCCCGTCCGCACATAGCTACCCAGCGATGCCCTTGGCAGAACAACTGGTACACCAGCGGTGCGTCCATCCCGGTCCTCTCGTACTAAGGACAGCTCCTCTCAAATTTCCTGCGCCCGCGACGGATAGGGACCGAACTGTCTCACGACGTTCTGAACCCAGCTCGCGTACCGCTTTAATGGGCGAACAGCCCAACCCTTGGGACCGACTACAGCCCCAGGATGCGATGAGCCGACATCGAGGTGCCAAACCTCCCCGTCGATGTGGACTCTTGGGGGAGATAAGCCTGTTATCCCCGGGGTAGCTTTTATCCGTTGAGCGATGGCCCTTCCATGCGGAACCACCGGATCACTAAGCCCGACTTTCGTCCCTGCTCGACTTGTAGGTCTCGCAGTCAAGCTCCCTTGTGCCTTTACACTCTGCGAATGATTTCCAACCATTCTGAGGGAACCTTTGGGCGCCTCCGTTACCTTTTAGGAGGCGACCGCCCCAGTCAAACTGCCCACCTGACACTGTCTCCCCGCCCGATAAGGGCGGCGGGTTAGAAGGTCAATACAGCCAGGGTAGTATCCCACCGATGCCTCCACCGAAGCTGGCGCTCCGGTTTCCAAGGCTCCTACCTATCCTGTACAAGCTGTACCAACATTCAATATCAGGCTGCAGTAAAGCTCCACGGGGTCTTTCCGTCCTGTCGCGGGTAACCTGCATCTTCACAGGTACTATAATTTCACCGAGTCTCTCGTTGAGACAGTGCCCAGATCGTTGCGCCTTTCGTGCGGGTCGGAACTTACCCGACAAGGAATTTCGCTACCTTAGGACCGTTATAGTTACGGCCGCCGTTTACTGGGGCTTCAATTCGCACCTTCGCTTACGCTAAGCGCTCCTCTTAACCTTCCAGCACCGGGCAGGCGTCAGCCCCTATACTTCGCCTTACGGCTTCGCAGAGACCTGTGTTTTTGCTAAACAGTCGCCTGGGCCTATTCACTGCGGCTCTCTCGGGCTTGCACCCTAACAGAGCACCCCTTCTCCCGAAGTTACGGGGTCATTTTGCCGAGTTCCTTAACGAGAGTTCTCTCGATCACCTTAGGATTCTCTCCTCGCCTACCTGTGTCGGTTTGCGGTACGGGCACCTCTCACCTCGCTAGAGGCTTTTCTTGGCAGTGTGGAATCAGGAACTTCGCTACTATATTTCGCTCGCCATCACAGCTCAGCCTTATGGGAAACGGATTTGCCTATTTCCCAGCCTAACTGCTTGGACGCGGATATCCAATACCGCGCTTACCCTATCCTCCTGCGTCCCCCCATTGCTCAAATGGTGAGGAGGTGGTACAGGAATATCAACCTGTTGTCCATCGCCTACGCCTTTCGGCCTCGGCTTAGGTCCCGACTAACCCTGAGCGGACGAGCCTTCCTCAGGAAACCTTAGGCATTCGGTGGAGGGGATTCTCACCCCTCTTTCGCTACTCATACCGGCATTCTCACTTCTAAGCGCTCCACGAGTCCTTCCGGTCTCGCTTCA
>NZ_CP096403.1:4387500-4397370 GCF_053903205.1 Bacillus sp. JZ34
TCCAATGACCCTCCCCGGTTGAGCCGGGGGCTTTCACATCAGACTTAAGAAACCGCCTGCGCGCGCTTTACGCCCAATAATTCCGGACAACGCTTGCCACCTACGTATTACCGCGGCTGCTGGCACGTAGTTAGCCGTGGCTTTCTGGTTAGGTACCGTCAAGGTACCGCCCTATTCGAACGGTACTTGTTCTTCCCTAACAACAGAGTTTTACGATCCGAAAACCTTCATCACTCACGCGGCGTTGCTCCGTCAGACTTTCGTCCATTGCGGAAGATTCCCTACTGCTGCCTCCCGTAGGAGTCTGGGCCGTGTCTCAGTCCCAGTGTGGCCGATCACCCTCTCAGGTCGGCTACGCATCGTTGCCTTGGTGAGCCGTTACCTCACCAACTAGCTAATGCGCCGCGGGTCCATCTGTAAGTGGTAGCTAAAAGCCACCTTTTATAATTGAACCATGCGGTTCAATCAAGCATCCGGTATTAGCCCCGGTTTCCCGGAGTTATCCCAGTCTTACAGGCAGGTTACCCACGTGTTACTCACCCGTCCGCCGCTGACATCAGGGAGCAAGCTCCCATCTGTCCGCTCGACTTGCATGTATTAGGCACGCCGCCAGCGTTCGTCCTGAGCCAGGATCAAACTCTCCATGAAGTTTGATAATGACTACGCACATTCGCATGTGCGATTTATTTAATGAATTAACAGGTACGTTTGTCTTGTTTAGTTTTCAAAGAACTTCGTTTCCGCTCTCAAAGCGACCACTTAAATATAACATTTATGAGACAAGCGGTCAATACTTTTTTTCGAAAAAGTTTTTGTTGTTGCTTTTATAAGCGACCAAAAGAAATTATAGCATATCATCTTTCTGATGAAAAGATCATATTTGAAAAATTGAATAGAAAAACATGCAGCCATTTGGCTGCATGTTTTTATGATTCGTCTGCTTCCTGTTCCTGTTCTTCTGTATCGTTCTCTTCATCTTTTTCAACTAAAGCGACAGTCGCGACATGCTCTTGTTCACCTAAGCGGATAAGACGCACGCCCTGAGTGACGCGGCCGGTTGTGGAAATATCTTTAATGTCCATCCGAATGATCACGCCGCTCGCTGTGATGATCATTAAATCTTCTTCTCCTGTTGTTGCTTTCACTGTCACAAGAGAGCCGTTATTTTCTGTGATTTTGCAGGTTTTCAGCCCTTTTCCTCCACGGCTTTGAACCCTGTATTCTGAAGCCGGCGTCAGTTTTCCGTAGCCTTTTTCAGTTACGATTAGCACATGATAATCCTCTTCCAAAATCTCCATGCCGACGACAACATCGTCATCTGTCAGAGTGATGCCTTTAACACCGGCTGCTGTTCTTCCCATTTGCCTTACATCTGTTTCAGGGAAACGGATCAGCAGACCGTTCTTCGTGCCGATAATAATTTGTTTATTTCCGTCTGTCAGGCGGACGGCCATCAATTCATCCTCATCGCGGAGGCTTAAGGCGATCAATCCGTTATTGCGGATATTCGCGAATTGGGAGAGCGGCGTGCGTTTTGATATTCCGTGTCTTGTCGTGAAGAACAAATAAGACTCGTCATCAAATTCGCTTACCGGGATAATCGCGTTGATCCATTCTCCTTTTTCCACTTCAAGCAGGTTAATAATCGGTATTCCCTTTGCTGTCCGTCCGAATTCAGGGATCTCATATCCTTTCGAACGGTACACCTTCCCTTTATTTGAGAAGAAGAGAATGGTGTCATGGGTAGATGTTGAAATCAGGTGTTCAACGAAGTCGTCTTCATTTGTCCCCATGCCCTGAATACCTTTCCCGCCCCGTTTTTGGCTGCGGTAAGTGGAAGAAGGCAGACGTTTGATATATCCGTTATGGGTTAAAGTCACAACGATATTCTCGCGCGTGATGAGATCTTCGTCCTCAATCGTTTCAAGGCCTGATGTCACGATTTCTGTACGGCGCTCATCATTAAAGCGCTCTTTAACTTCTGTGAGCTCTTCCCGAATGATTTCAAGAACCTTTTCTTCGTCTGCTAAGATGGCTTTTAACTCGGCAATCAACTCAACAAGACCTTGATATTCCTCTTCGATTTTTTCGCGTTCCAGTCCTGTTAAACGCTGAAGACGCATGTCCAAAATCGCTTGGGCCTGTTTTTCGGTCAAAGAAAACTTCTCAATCAATCCGTTTTTTGCGATTTCAGCTGTTTGCGAATTTCTAATTAGGGAAATAACTTCATCAAGATGATCAAGCGCCACTCTCAAGCCCTCAAGAATATGGGCCCGCGCTTCCGCTTTGCGAAGCTCGAATGCCGTGCGCCTTCTGATCACGACTTTTTGATGGTCAAGATAATGCTCCAGACACTGCTTCAAGCTCAATACTTTCGGCTGTCCGTCAACAAGCGCCAAAAGATTAATGCCGAATGATGTTTGAAGAGCGGTCTGCTTGTACAAGTTATTTAACAGTACATTAGCGTTTGCGTCCCTTCTCAGTTCAATGACGATGCGCATGCCGTTTCGGTCTGATTCATCGCGGAGATCCGTAATGCCGTCGATTTTCTTATCGCGCACTAGATCGGCGATTTTTTCGATCAGCCTAGCTTTATTCACCTGATACGGTATTTCCGTAATTATGATTACCGGTTTACCGGAAGATGTTTCTTCGATTTGAGCTTTGGCTCGAAGCGTAATGGATCCCCGGCCTGTTTCATAGGCTTTCCGGATGCCGCTTCTCCCCAAGATCAGCCCTGCTGTTGGGAAATCAGGTCCAGGAATGATTTCCATCAATTCCGGAAGCGTGATTTCAGGGTTCTTGCTGACCGCCAAGACCCCGTCAATGACTTCACCGAGCTGATGCGGCGGAATGTTTGTGGCCATACCTACAGCAATACCGGCCGCTCCGTTGACAAGCAGGTTTGGAAATCTCGCGGGCATGACAACCGGCTCTTTTTCCGATCCGTCATAGTTGTCCTGGTAATCGATTGTGTCTTTATTGATGTCGCGCAGAATTTCCATTGATATTTTAGACATTCTCGCTTCTGTGTAACGCATGGCCGCAGCCGAGTCGCCGTCGACAGAACCGAAGTTTCCGTGGCCTTGAACGAGCATGTACCGATAGTTAAAATCCTGCGCCATTCTGACCATGGCTTCGTAAACAGCAGAATCACCATGCGGGTGGTACTTACCGATAACTTCGCCGACAATACGCGCGGATTTTTTATACGGCTTATCACTTGTCATCCCAAGGTCGTTCATCGCATACAATATTCTTCTGTGCACCGGCTTCAGACCGTCTCTTACGTCCGGAAGAGCGCGGGAAACAATAACACTCATTGCGTAGTCTAAAAAAGATGTGCGCATTTCCTGACTGATATTGACTTCCTGAACTTGGGGCTTATGTTGTTCACTCATTAAAAAACCTCCCTGGAGAATCTACATGAGTTGTGTGGGAGTAGATTTGTAATTTATACTCTTCAACGAATTAGGCTATTCTCCATTATATCAATAATCTTGATTTTATACACATCAAATGACTAGAGCGCCAAAGGCTCATTCTAGAAAAGACCTTATTTCAATTAAGCGAAAATAAGGTCTTACAATCATTAAATATCCAAATTCTTCACATATCGGGCATTCTCTTCGATAAAGTTGCGGCGCGGCTCAACCTTGTCGCCCATCAGCATTTCAAAGGTTTCATCCGCGTCGATCGCATCTTTGAGCGTTACTTGAAGCAATGTCCGCGTTTCAGGGTCCATCGTCGTTTCCCAAAGCTGTGTCGCGTTCATCTCGCCCAAACCTTTATAGCGCTGCAGGCCTGGCTTCGGATTTTGCGGAAGCTCTTTTAAAATTTCTTCGAGCTGCTGGTCATTGTACGCATACTCAACGCGTTTCCCCTGCTGTATTTTGTAAAGCGGCGGCTGAGCGATGTAGACATATCCTTGTTCGATGATCTGTCTCATGTAGCGGTAGAAAAAGGTCAGCAGCAACGTTCGGATGTGGGCACCGTCGACGTCGGCATCCGTCATAATCACGACTTTGTGGTAGCGGGCTTTTTCAAGATTGAAATCTTCCCCGATACCGGTGCCAAGCGCGGTGATCATAGAACGAACCTCATTGTTGGACAAAATTTTGTCCAGGCGTGCTTTTTCGACGTTCAAAATTTTCCCTCTCAAAGGCAAAATGGCTTGGAAATGACGATCGCGGCCTTGTTTTGCCGATCCACCCGCAGAGTCACCCTCAACGATGTAAAGTTCGGAAATCGTCGGGTCTTTAGAAGAACAGTCAGCCAGTTTCCCCGGCAGATTCGACACTTCAAGGGCGCTTTTTCTGCGCGTCAGTTCACGTGCTTTCTTTGCAGCCATTCGTGCTCTGGCGGCCATAACCCCTTTTTCAACGATTTTTTTCGCCGAATCCGGGTTTTCAAGCAGAAACTTTTCGAGCGCTTCTGAAAATAGCGCATCTGTTATCGTCCGCGCTTCTGAGTTGCCAAGCTTTGTTTTCGTCTGCCCTTCAAATTGAGGATCCGGATGCTTGATTGAAATGATCGCTGTCAAACCTTCACGGACGTCTTCCCCGCTTAAGTTCGGATCGCTTTCTTTGAAGACACCGTTCCTTCTCGCGTAATCATTGATGACTCTCGTCAAACCGGTCTTAAAGCCGGCTTCATGCGTTCCGCCTTCATACGTATGAATGTTATTGGCAAACGAATAAATGTTGCTGGTATAACTGTCGTTGTATTGAAGAGCCACCTCGACCGTAATGCCGTCTTTGGATCCTTCAATATAGACTGGCTCTTCATGAACCACTTCCCGTGAACGGTTCAAGTGTTCAACATAGCTTTTAATACCGCCTTCATAGCAGTAATCATTCTTGCGTTCTTTTCCTTCTCGCTTGTCTTCAATCGTGATTTTGACGCCTTTTGTCAAGAAAGCGAGCTCCCGGACACGAGTGGCAAGCGTATCATAGTCGTATTCCGTCGTTTCCGTGAATATTTCCGGATCAGGCTTGAAGTGAGTGGTCGTTCCCGTCACTTCCGTATCTCCGATGACTTTCAAATCAGCTTTCGGAACGCCCCGTTCAAATTCCTGGTAATGGACTTTTCCATCTCTGTAAACCGTTACATCGAGCTCGGTTGAAAGGGCGTTAACAACAGATGCACCGACGCCGTGCAAACCGCCTGATACTTTATATCCGCTTCCGTCAAACTTTCCTCCGGCGTGCAGGACTGTCATGATGACTTCTACAGCGGGACGGCCCATCTTCTCATGAATACCGACCGGAATCCCCCGTCCGTTGTCTTTTACAGTGATGCTGTTGTCTTTTTCAATTTCGACATTGATTTCAGTGCAGTAACCGGCCAATGCTTCATCGATGCTGTTATCGACAATTTCCCATACTAAATGGTGCAGACCTTTGCCGCTTGTCGACCCGATGTACATTCCGGGTCTTTTCCGCACGGCTTCCAATCCCTCTAGAACCTGTATCTGATTTTCATCGTAATTATTTTGCTGTTCCATTGCCACGCACATTCACCTACACTTTTCTTCAAACATAATAAATTTATAGTTAAGATTCTTTTATGAATCGATTTCCGGCTTGGATTGCGCCCGTTTTTTCAACGTGCCTGAGGCTAAAGGAGAAAAATAAATCGATTGTAATGTGACAACAATTGACTTCGGCGTGCTGTTAGAAGAGACAATCTGCTGTTTTTGCTTGTTTAAAAACTCTTCAACAATCGGCGACGTCTTTGCCTTGTAATCAAAAATAGCCACAATTTCACGCGTTGAGACGACAAAATCGTCACCTAAGTGGATATACAATCCCTCACCCCATTTTCTCAGTCCGATAGCGTGCCATTTTCAACTCGAAAGATTTCCGCTTCGTTTAAGGTTTTATGATCAATTCCATCAACGCTTGTCGTTGTTACGAATGTTTGAACACGGCCTTGAATGGTGTGGAGCAAGTGAGACTGCCGATAGTCGTCCAGCTCTGATAAAACATCATCCAAAAGCAGAATCGGATATTCTCCTATCTCTTCCTGAATCAAATCGATTTCAGCCAATTTAAGCGACAAAGCAGTCGTTCGCTGCTGGCCCTGCGATCCGTAAGTCTGCACATCACGGCCATTGACGTAGAAGAGAACATCATCCCTGTGGGGACCTGACAGAGATACCCCCCGTTCTATTTCTTTATCTCTTAATTTAGAAAACGTTTCTTGATAACTATTGATCATTTTCGACAAATCGGGCGAATCTGATACGTGAAGAGACGTATGATACTTTAACGTCAGCTCTTCCAGACCTCTTGAAATTCCGGAATGAATGGGCTGAGCCCATTTTTCAAGCTGATCGACAAACTGAAGCCGTTTCATCACAACCTTTGCCGCGAATTCCGTAAGCTGTTCCGTCAGCACGTCAAGCATCGTTTGGTCGGTTTGCTTTCTCGTTTGAAGCTGTTTCAGGAAATGATTCCGTTGTGAAAGGATTTTTTGGTAAAGAGAAAGGTCATGAAGATAGACAGGTGATACTTGGCCGATTTCCATATCGAGAAACCTTCTTCTGACCTGAGGACTTCCTTTTACAAGATTTAAATCCTCCGGCGCGAACATAATCGTGTTGACAGCCCCGACATACTGGCTCAGCTTCTGCTGTTCAATATGATTGACTTTACCTTTTTTTCCTTTTTTGGAAATCACAAGCTGAATGGGAACAGAACCGTTTTTTTTAATGACCCTGCCTTCTATTTTAGCATAGTCTTCATCCCATCGTATGAGTTCTTTATCATTTGACGTCCGATGGGATTTCGCCATCGCAAGCACATAGATCGCTTCCATCAAATTCGTTTTTCCTTGAGCGTTCTCTCCGATAATCACATTCACTTTGTTCTCAAATTGAAGGTCAAGGCGCTCATAATTACGGTAAGATGACAATGTAAGATTTTGGATATACAATCAATACCACCTGCTTTTAGCCGACGACTTGAAATGAACCGAATCCTTCAATCGTCACCACATCTCCGACATACAGTTTTCGTCCGCGGCGGTTATCCGGCTCGTCATTGACGAGTACTTCATATTCCGATAAAAACCATTTTGCCATTCCTCCGGACTGAATGACATCCGCCAATTTCAAAAACTGGCCGAGGGTAATCATCTCTGTATCAATAGCCACCGTCTTTGTCATTATATCGACCTCTTTCAATATCACTAATATCTAATTGTACTAAAAAACAGGGAAAGAAGGAAAGGGGAAACTTGCGGTATGAACAACCAAGGCAGGGCGAGAGCGCTTTTCTCCCGAAAAATAAGAGAAGCTGCCGGACCAGCCGGCAACTTTCTATTCCAACAAATTAATACGTCCGGACAGGAAGAATTAATTGGACGATCGAATCGTCATTCGGCGTACGGATCAGAAAAGGCCTCATAGCGCCCGTGAAGCTCACATGAATATCCTCTCCTTCAAGAACTTTAAGGGCATCCAGCATATATTTCGGACTAAAGGATATCTTTAAGTCTTCCCCTTCAATCTGCTCGGCATTCACCGTTTCGACAACCTTTCCGATTTCCGGAGAGTTTGAAGAAATTTCGATCGACTCATTGGCGGTTGCGGAAAGTTTCACCACGTTGTTTCGTCCTTCTCTCGCCAAGAGCGAAGCCCTGTCGATCGCCTGAAGAAATTCCTTTGTATTGACGATCAGGTTCGTTTTGCTTTCCTGAGGAATCAGGCGGTTTGTATCCGGATAGTTTCCGTCAAGCAGCCTGGAGAAAAACAGCACGTTTTTTGTTTTAAATAACACTTGTGTTTCGGTAATCACAATATCGACTAGCTCCTGATGGTCATCAAGGATCTTGCTCAGCTCGGTTAAGCTTTTTCCTGGGATGACGACATTGTAAGAATTGTCTTCGTTAATGTCGAGCTTAGCTTTTCTTAGCGCCAGACGGTGACTATCCGTCGCAGTGCATATTAATTCACCGTCCGCGACATTCCAGTTTACACCTGTCAAGATTGGGCGTGTTTCTGAGGTGGACACTGCAAAAACGGTTTGGCGGATCAAGTTTTTCAGCAGATCGGTCGGAATTTGAAAAGCGTGATGCTCTTCAATTTGCGGCAAAAGCGGATATTCGCTTGCATCCAAACCGTTTAAGTTAAACTCTGCTTTGCCGGAGCGGATGATCGTTAAGTATTGATTTTGAACCTCGATTTCCACCGTTGACATCGGCAGCTTTTTGACAATTTCACTGAAAAAACGCGCTTGAAGCACAATGCTGCCGGGCTGTTCAATTGTCACGATCTCTAAATCGCCGTCTTCTTTTGGGATAAACGATTCAATCGAAATATCGGAATCGCTGCCTGTCAGAGAGACACCTTCATCAGAGGCCACGATTTTAATACCGGTTAAGATCGGAATCGTCGTTCTTGAAGAAACGGCTTTTAACACATCTTGGACACCTTCGACTAGGCGGTCTTTTTGAATTGTAAACTTCATAATCATCCTCCTTGCGGAAATCTATTAATTATTATGTTTTATAAAAATAGCAGAAGTACTAGTAGGGGCTGTGGATTTGTGGATAAGTGCTAAAAACGAACGGAAACACAGCCTATCCACATGTGGACAGACTGTGTAAGGCTATGTTCAAGTTATTCACACTTTCCCGCTCACCATTTATCTCAGCTGCTCTTTAATTTCTTTAATATGCTGCTGGAGCTGTTCATCATCGCTCAGCAGTTTTGATATTTTTTCGTGGGCATGGATGACCGTCGTGTGGTCGCGTCCGCCAAACTCCTCGCCGATCTTTGGAAGAGAAGAATCTGTCATTTCTCTTGATAGATACATAGCGATTTGCCGCGGAAAAGCCACCGATTTTGTCCGTTTCTTCGCCTTGAAATCCTCCAGCTTGATATTGAACTGCTGGCCGACGATTCTTTGGATGTCTTTGATCGTAATGACTTTCGGCTTTGAAGACGGAATGATATCTTTCAAAGCTTCAGCAGCCAGATCGGCGTTGATGTCTTTATTGATCAGGGAAGAATATGCGACAACCCTGATTAATGCCCCTTCCAGCTCCCTGATATTGCTGTCGATCTGATTGGCAATATAAAGCATGACTTCATTCGGGATATCAAGTCCTTCTGCTTTTGCTTTCTTCCTTAAAATCGCAATTCTTGTTTCTAGATCAGGAGGCGTGATGTCTGTGATCAATCCCCATTCAAAACGGGAGCGCAAACGGTCTTCAAGCGTTGGGATCTCTTTTGGAGGCCGGTCGCTGGAAATGACGATCTGCTTTGTTTCTTCATGCAGCGTATTAAACGTATGGAAAAATTCCTCTTGCGTCTGTTCTTTTCCGGCTAAAAATTGAATATCATCTATCAAAAGAACGTCAACATTTCGATAGCGGTTGCGAAAATCGACAGCTTTATTGTCACGGATCGAGTTAATGAATTCATTTGTAAATTTCTCAGATGACAAATAAACCACTTTTGCAGATGGATTGTGATCGATGACATAGTGCCCGATCGCATGCATTAAGTGAGTCTTTCCAAGTCCGACTCCCCCATAAATAAACAGCGGATTGTAAGCTTTCGCCGGGGCTTCGGCCACTGCCAAAGACGCCGCATGGGCGAATCGGTTTCCTGAACCGATAACGAACGTATCGAATGTATATTTGGGGTTCAGCATGTTTTGCGGAAAATCAGCCGGTTCTTCTTTCGACATTTTTTTGATTGGAGACTTAGGCATAAAATCTTCTTCATTTTGATTCTGAGGAATGACAAATTTAATGCTCAATTCTTCTCCTGTCAGATCGTAGATCGTATCGGCGATCAGGTGCAGGTATCTTGATTCAAGCCAGTCTCTGGCGAACTCGTTCGGTGCGGTGATGATC